>NZ_JBSGDY010000018.1:0-63110 GCF_053602615.1 Micromonospora sp. NPDC004336 | reverse complement strand
GGGGGTCTAAAACTCGTCCTCCCTCGTTTTTTTTGGTCCTGCCCCCCTGGGTTATTAGGCCATTTCCCCCGGCCCGTGCCCGCCCCCACGCCGCCGTGCCGACGGTACGGAAGCAGTCCTCGACGAGGTCGCCTGCCGTTCCGAACGGTCGGCCGTCGCCGTTGCCGCGCCCCCGGACGACGCGCAGGCCCACCTCGGCGGCGAATTCGCCGAATTCGCGCAGCAATTCGGTCTTACCGATGCCGGGGTCGCCGTACAGGACGATTGTGGCGCACATGGGCACGTTGTTCCGATCGCACGCCTCCCGCAGGAGACGCGTTTCGGCCGATCGCCCCACAAGCCTGTCCATCGTGGCGGTCTTCGCCGAGTTCCGTGTCTCTGACAGTTCCGGTGTGGAACGAGGGGATCCGTTGCCCATGCGGGAATGCTAAGGCCGGCGCGGGGCGCGGAAAGCGACGTCTATCCGACGACAACCGTCAATCAAGATCAACGCGTCCCGGGATTCCCGTGGCCGGTCCGGTCGGTCCGCCACCGGCCGGTCAGGGCCGGGCGGGTAGGAAGTCGGGGCGGCGCTCGATGCGCGCCCGGTCCGCCCGGGAGGCGAAGTGGCGGTCGATGCGCCGGGTGGCGTCGGCCCACTGGCGCATGGTGCGCACCGGGGTCAGCGTGTCCACCACGAACGGGTCGTGCCAGCGCTCGACCGCCCGCCGCCACAGCTCCGCGGGCGGGTCCGTCAGCAGGTTGCCGACGGTGCCCTCGTACGCCGGCATGGCGCGCGCCGCGCCGTCGGGCTCGATCTGCAGGGCCGGGAAGAACTGGCCACGGCGGATGCGGTCGGGGTGCATCTGCAACGCCAGGTTGTCCGTGGCGGTCACCTGGACCGACGGCGGCGCCGCGGAACGCAGCCGCGCGGTGAACGCGGCGCCGCCGAGCAGCCCGACCTGCTCGTCGGTCAGCAGCTCGTGCTCGGCGACCCCGGGCCGGCTGGCCAGCCCCTCGGGCACCACCGCGCCGAGGGAGACGAAGCCCAGCGCGGGAAAGCGCGGCGCGATCCGGGTGCAGAAGTCCTCCGCCTGGTCGAAGTTGCTGCGTACCAGGACGCAGTCGATCCCGAAGCTCGGCGTGTCCTCGCCGCCCCGGCGGAGCCCTCCGACCTTCTCGTCGAGGAGCCGGAGGGTGGCCATCGCCCGGTCGAACGACCCCCGCCGGCCCCGGATCCGGTCGTGGACCTCGGCCGTCGCGCCGTCGAGGCTGACGCTGACCCGGAAGAAGTGGCGCACGATGTCGTCGACCGTCTCCGGGCGCACGGACCAGCCGCCGGTGAAGAGGGCGACCTTGATGCCCGCTGCCGCCATCCGTTCGGCGACCTCGAACACCCCGTCCGCCAACAGCGGCTCCCCGCCGGCCAGGGAGATGCCGTACGGGCGCATCGCGATGATGCGGTCCGCGACGCGCAGCATGTCCGGCCGGCTCAGCTGCCGGCTCGGCCGCCGCCCCGACTCGGAGTAGCAGTGGAAGCACCGCAGCGGGCACGCGTAGGTGATGTCCCAGATGATCTCGAGGGGACGGTCGGGTATCTCCATGCGGCGCTCCTGGCGTGCGGTGGGCGGATCGGGCGGGGTGTCGAGGCCCCCGGGGCGGCCGGACGAGGGCGACCGGACAGGGCGGGCGGCCGGGGCGGCCGGATGGGGCGGGCGGCCGGACGGGGCGGGGTGCGGGGGTCAGGGCGCGGAGCGCGGGTCGAGCAGGACCAGCAGCTGCCGGTGGCCCGTCGCCGACACGCTGGGGTGGACGTCCTCGACGAGCGTCAGGTCGGGGAACCGTCGGACGAGGGTCCCGATGGCCAGGCGGGCCTCGGCCCGCGCGAGGGCCGCGCCGAGACAGTGCTTGCGGCCGAGGCCGAAGGCGAGGTGCGGGTTGGCCGGCCGGCGCGGGTCGAACACGTCCGGGTCGGCGAAGCGGGCGGGGTCGCGGTTGACGGCCCGCATCGCGCAGTGCACGCCGGTCCCCGCGGCCACCGGGACGCCGGCGACCTCGGTGTCCGTCCTCGCGTACCGGGAGGACAGGGCGGCCGGCGTGACGAACCGGAGCAGCTCCTCGACCGTGGCGTCCAGCTCGTCCGGATGCTCGACCAGCCGCCGCCACCGGTCGCGCGGTCGCAGCAGGGTGGCGATGCCGCTGGCCAGCAGGGTGGTCACGGGACGGTTTCCGGCCACGAGCAGCAGGCGGACGGCGGACAGCACGTCCGCCTCCGACGTCGCCGGCCCCTCGGAGCGGGCCATCGCGCTGACGAGGTCGTCGCCGGGGTCGCGGCGCCGCTCGGCGATCAGCGCCCTGAGGTAGTCGGCCAGCGCGAGCCCGGCGCTCCTGGTGACCGGCGTCGCCGCGCCCAGTTCGGCGATCCACCCGTAGACGTAGTCGCGGATGTAGCGGCGGCCGTCGGCCGGGATGCCGAGCAGTTCGCAGAGGACGGCCACCGGCAGCGGGCGGGCCAGGCAGTCGATGGCGTCGACCGGCGTGCCGGTGGGCACGGCGTCCAGCAGCGCGTCGATCTCGCCCTGGATCCGGGCGGCCAGCGCCGTGACCCGCCGGTGGGTGAGCTGCCGGGTGATCATCCGACGCAGCCGTCGGTGCTGTTCCTCGGGCAGGAAGAACAGGTCCTCCTCGTCGAGGAGGTCCTCGTCGGCCCGCCGGCCGGCGCGCGCCGCCAGCGCCTGCGGGGGCTCGCCCATCAGCCGTGGGTCCGCCAGCGCCTTCGCCGCGGCGTCGTAGCCGGCGAGCAGCAGCCCGGTCTCCCGGCCGCCCATGTTGACCTGGTGGACCGGCCCGGCCTCGCGGATGCGGCGGACCGTGTCGGCGGCGGCCAGCATCCGCGCGGTGATGACGGGCAGCCCCATCGGGCACCGTTCGGCGCCCACGGTGGCCGCCAGGTCGGGGCTGCCGGCTCCGGCGTCGACCGGGTTCGCTTCGATCGCGGTCATCGACACAAGCCTTCCTGCGGTGGGAACGGGTGGTCCGGGCTCAGCGGGTCGCGGCGAGGAACTGGGTGGCGGCCAGCTCCGCGTAGAGGGGGTCCGCCGCCACCAGCTCGGTGTGGGTGCCGACGGCCTGCACCACTCCCGCGTCGATGACGACGATCTGGTCGGCGAGGGTCACCGTGGACAGCCGGTGCGCGACCACCAGGACGGTGGTGGTGCGGGACGCCTCCGCGATTGTCTCCCGCAGCGCCGCCTCGTTGACGGCGTCGAGTTGCGAGGTGGCCTCGTCGAGCAGCAGCAGCCGGGGGCGGCGCAGGAGCGCGCGGGCGATGGCCACGCGCTGGCGTTCGCCGCCGGACAGCTTCGTGCCGCGGTGCCCGACCAGCGTGTCCAGGCCGTCGGGGAGCTGGGCCACCAGCCCGTCGAGGCGGGCGATGTCCAGCACCCGCCGCAGGTCCTCCTCGGCGGCGTCGGGCGCGCCGAGGAGCAGGTTGTCGCGGAGGGACCCGGAGAGCACCGGTGCGTCCTGCTCGACGTATCCGATCGCCGCCCGCAGCTCCGGCAGGCCCCAGTCGGCCACGTCGCGTCCGTCGAGCAGGATGCTGCCGGCGGTCGGCTCGTAGAACCGCTCGATGAGCGAGAAGAGGGTGGTCTTGCCGGCCCCGGAGGGACCGACGAACGCGGTCATGCCGCGCGGCGGGACGGTGAACGTCACCCCGCGGTGCACGTCGGGCAGGTGCGGCGCGTAGCGGAAGTGGACGTCGCGGAACTCCAGGGCGGCCGGCGCCGCGACCGTGGCCGGCGCCGGGGCCGGCGGGACGGGCTGCTCGGCGGGGAGCCGTTCCGCCTCCTGGATGCGGGCGACGGCGGCGGCCCCGACCTGGTACTGGCTCATCGCGCCGATGAGCGACTGGACGGGCAGGACCAGGTAGTAGACGTACATCAGGAAGGCGATCAGCGTCGCGACGTCGATCGCCCCCGAGGCCACCCGCGCCCCGCCGACGGCGAGGACGGTGAAGAAGGCCACCTGCATCGCCGTCTCGGCGGCGCCGCCGCCGATCGCCAGCCACCGGGCCGCGCGTACGCTGGCCCGCCAGGCGTCCCCGGCCGCGCGGTGGACCAGGGCCTCCTCGCGGTGTTCGGCGCCGGACGCCTTGACGGTACGCAGGGCGCCGAGCGCCCGCTCCAGCGCGGCGCCCATGGCGCCCACCGACCTCTGGGCCTCCCGGCTGGCCCGGTTGACCCGGGGCATCGCGAGGCGGACCACCGCGAAGGCGAGGACCAGCACCCCGAGGGTCACCGCCAGCAGCACCGGGTCGAGCAGGCCCATCACCGTGCACGTCGCGAGCACCATGACGGCGCCGGTGACCGCCCCGACCAGCGACTCGGTGGCGACCTGGCGCAGCAGGGTGGTGTCGGAGGTGACCCGCGACATGAGGTCGCCGGGCTCGGTGTGGTCCACCGCGGAGATCCGCAGCCGCAGCAGGTGCGAGACCAGGCGCCGCCGCGCGGCGAGCACGATCGACTCCCCGGTCCGGCGCAGCACGTACACGCCGAGCGGCCCGCTGACCAGCGTGACCACCACGAGCCCGACCATGACGAGGAGGACGGGGGTGGTCGGTTCCCCGGCGGCGAGCCGGGCGACGAGGTGCCGTACGGCCAGCGGCAGGGCCAGCCCCATCGCCCCGGTGACCAGGCTCAACGCCCCGCCGAGCAGGAGCCAGCGCCAGGACGGGCGCAGGTAGCGCAGCATGACCCGCCAGGCGGGAGCGGCGGCGCGGGGCGCGTCGTCGCCGGTCGGGCCGGCTGCCGGTGCGGCGCCGGACCGGGCGGCCGCCTCGTCGCGTCGGGCTTGGTACGTGGACACGGCATTCCTCACCGGGTGGGGGACGGGAACGAACTGCTGTGCGGCGGTGCCGGAGACCGGAGCCCGGCCCCCGACACCGCACGCACCCTGCCCCGGCGCGGAGGCGGGGTCAGGCGCCGAGGTCTCAGTTCTCGGCGGCGCACGTGCCGGCGTACGACGTCACGTGGCTGTAGCACGGGTGGCGCGTCGCCTGCGGCGCGCTGAGCGCCTGGAGCTTGAGCACGTAGGCCATGTCTGGTCACCTCCCTTCTCTTGTCGGCGCCCGCGGCGGTCCGGGGCGGGTCGGTCGACGCGTTCCGGTGAACGCGACGCCCGGCGGGACGGGTCGTCCACGCCGGTGGTCAGGGCTCAGGAGAGCGCCGGGGCCACGGCTCGGCGGTGTGCGTCGCCCCCGCCCTCTCCTGCCGGTGCGGGGGCGGGCGCCCGCAGGTCGAGCAGCGGGACGACCGAGGTGGTGTCGCCGAAGGCGACCCCGAGGGCGGCGAGGATGCCCGCCGAGCCGGTGGTGAGGTCCATGGACAGCCGCAGGAGCTGGTTGCCGGGGAAGGCCAGGTGCCCCTGGTAGGACAGGGCGTGCCAGCCGAGCCGGCGGACGTGCTCGCCGACGGCGGGCTGGTCCTCGGGCCGGCCCAGCAGGCGCAGGGCCGCGATCGTGCCCGCCCGGCCCAGGAACAGGAAGGGATGGCGGACGAACGGCGCCCGGCAGGCCCGTCGGGCGCCGTCGACGACGTCGTCGAAGCCGGGTTCCGGCCGCCGCCCGAGATACCGGGCGAGGACCAGCGCCAGCCCGATGCTGCCGCTGCTGAGGTACGCGTGGTAGCGGTTGCCCTCCAGGAGCTGGAACGTGCCGTCGGCCAACACGTGGCCGCGGTCCACCTCGCGGCGCAGCGCCTGCCCGGCCAGGTCGAGGTGGCGGGTCTCCCCCGTCGCCTCGTACAGCTCCAGCAGGTACAGCGCCACGCCGGTGAGCCCGTGCTGGAGGCCCACCCGGCTGTCGGGGTGGAACATCCCGGCGTCGCCGGCGTCGAACTGCTCCGCCAGTCGCCGGCCGAGGTCCAGCGCCTCCGTCCGCAGGCCCTCGTCGCCGGTGATCCCGGCGAAGTGCAGCAGGCTGAGGCCGGCCCCGGCCAGGCCGCCCTGGATGCCGGGGGTGACCAGTTCCCCGTGCAGCTTGCGGGCGCGGTCGAGCAGTTCCAGGGCGTCGTCGCGGCGGCCGAGCGACTCCAGCACCGCCGCCACCCCGTGCAGGCCGTCCAGCAGCCCCGGGCGCGGGTCGGCGCACCGCCGGGCGGCGGCGGTCAGCCAGTCCACGTACTCCGGCGGAACCTCGCAGCCCACCTGGCGCATCGCCCACAGCACGCCGGCCGCGCCCTGCCCGACGGTGAACCCGCCGGAGACGAACAGCTCGGGGTCGCCGGGGAAGAGCCGGTCCGGCCGGTCGGGCGTCGCGCTGGCGGCGATGCCGGCCACGATGGAGTCGCGGATCGCCGGCCAGTCGGGCTGCGCGGCGGTGAACATCCGGGCCGGGGCGTCCTCGCCGAGCGGGCCGCGGCCGGCGGTGAACCGGCGCAGCATCCTCGGCGCGAACCCGGCGGGGACCGGGAAGTGCGCGGCGACGGCCTCGGTCAGCGTCGCGAGCTTGACCGGCGACCGCTCCGTCAGCGGGCTGATCGGCAGGAAGACCCACTGCCGCAGGCAGTTCAGGACGTAGTCGTCGGCCTCCCGGCCGACGAGTTCCGGGGGCGCGGTGAAGCCGGGGGTGGCGAGTCCGGCGGGCTTCGTGCGCGCCAGGTCCGAGGCGATCTCGAAGTCGACGAGGACGACGGAGCCGTCCGGGCGCACGATGACGTTGCCCGGGTGCAGGTCGCCGAAGCGTACGCCGCGCGCGTGCACCGACATCAGCGCGTGGTCGACCCTGGCCAGGACGTCCGTCGCCCAGGAGGTGTACGCGGCGAGCGCCTCGGCGGTCGGGTCGGGGCCGACGAGCGGATACCGCGCGAACACCTCCTCCATCAGGGTCCTGCCCTCGACGTACTCCTGCACCAGGTAGTGGTGCTCCCACACCACGAGGTGGTCGAGGAGCCGGGGGACGCAGTCGAGGCCCCGCAGTCGCCGCAGGATCTCGCGTTCCCGGCCGAGCCGGGTGACGGCGTCCGCGCCGGTGCCGTCGAGCCCCGCGTGGGGGCGGGCCTCCCGCAGCACGACGTACCCGCCGGCGTCCCGGGTGCGGGCGAGGTAGACCCCGCCGCCGTTGGAGAAGTGCAGCGGGCGCTCGATCTCGAAGGGGAACTCGCCCTCGCCGCCCGCCTCCATCCGCGCCAGCGACGGCAGCAGCACCTCCGGCACGGTCACCCACTCCGGGACGGTGAAGAACGGGCTGCGGTCGTCGGGCACCAGGCGCCCGTCGGGGGCGCGGACGGCGTGCACGAGCTCCCCGTCCGGGGAGGTGTACGTCATCCGGCGGAACGCGCCGTACCGGACGTACACCGGCGAGTCCTCGTACCGCAGGTCGCTGAGCACGTACGGGCCGGTGAAGTCGCGCAGCAGCGCCGCCAGCTCCGGCAGCGCCTCGCCGAACCGGGCCTCGTCCGGCGGGTACACGGTGACGAGCTTGCCGCTGCCGCCCCGGTCGGCGTACTTGCTGTTGAGCAGCTCGTACGCGGCGCGGCTGCGCAGGTACTTCAGCGGGATCCCGCGGTCCAGGCAGAAGCCCACCACCAGGTCGCAGACCTCGTCGGCGGTGTCCAGGGCCGACGAGACGTGGATCTTCCAGCCCTGCTCGGGCAGGCGCGTTCCCGGCGGCTCCAGCACGACCCACAGGTCGCTGTCCCGGGCGCGCCACCCGTCGGGCAGCGGGCGGCGGTTCACCGCGAACCGGCTGCTCCGGTCGTCCATCCGCAGGGGCGACTCGAAGAACAGCGGATCGGCCTGGCAGTAGGCGAACAGTTGGGGAAACGCGGCGTCCATCGGTGCGACTCCTGCGGGGCGAGGGAGGGTGGCGGACCGGGCGTCACGCGGCGGTCGCCGCGACTGGGCCGGCGGGCCGGAGGACGATCGGGAGTTCGAGGAGGTAGCGCATGCGGTTCTGCCGGTAGTGCAGCTCGCGGGTGTCGACCGCGAGCCGCATGCCGGGAAAGCGGCGGGCGAGCGTGCCGAACGCGATCTGCGCCTCGGCCCTGGCCAGCGCCGCCCCGACGCAGTAGTGGTGGCCGTGCCCGAAGGACAGGTGCGGGTTGGCCGCCCGGGTGACGTCGAGGGCGTCCGGGGCGGCGAACCGGGCCGGATCGTGGTTGGCGGCGATCAGCGACGCCGCGACCAGGCTCTCCGCGGCGATCGTCCGGCCGGCCACGTCGATCGGCGCCGAGGCGATGCGGGCCAGTCCCACCGGGAAGGGCGTCACGTACCGCATCAGCTCCTCGACGGCGGTCTCGACCAGGTCGGGGGTGTCCACCAGGCGCCGCCACTGGGCCGGCTCGCCGAGCAGCGCCGCCACGCCGTTGGCCAGCAGCGCCATCGGGGCGCGGTGGCCGCCGACCATGAGCCACCGGGCGGCGGAGACGAGGTCCGCCTCGTCCAGCGCCGGGCCCTCCGCCCGTACGACCGCGCTGATCAGGTCGTCGCCGGGGCGGGCGCGGCGGGCGGCGATCAGTTCGGCGAGGTAGTCGTCGACGTCGGTGTGCGGGTCGGGGGGCCACTCCCGCATGCGGCGGATCAGCCAGTCCTCGACGTACGCCCGGTCCGCCTCGGGGACGCCGAGCAGCTCGCAGAGCACGATGATCGGCAGCGGGCGGGCGAACGACTCGACCAGGTTCGTCACCGAGCCGGGGTCGATCGCGTCCAGGAGCCGGTCGGTCTCCCGCTGGATGCGGGGCCGCAGCGCGTCCACCCGGCGCGGCGTGAGGTGCGCGGCGACCAGCCGCCGCAGGCGGGCGTGCAGGTCCGCGTCGACGGTCACCAGGTCCTGCTCGCCCCGGTGGTCGGTGTCCTCGCCGGGCGGCGACAACCGGAACCCGGCCGTCATCTCCCGCTCTCCGGCCAGCCGCGGGTCGGCCAGCGTCGCCGTGGCGACCTCGTGCCCGGTGAGCACCCAGGTCGGCGTGGTGGCGACCAGCGAGACGCGGTGCACCGGGCCGGCCGCGCGCAGCTGGCCCAGGGTCTCCGGGTCGTTGAGCAGGGCGGGGGTGAGCGCCGGCGGCCTGACCGGGCACGGCGACGCGCCGTCGAGGTCCGCGGCGACCCGGTCCAGGAACGGTCCGAGGGCCGGCAGGTCCGCCTCGGCCGTCGCGGGCGGGAGCAGGAGGGTGGGGCAGGACACCCACTCCGCCTCCGGCGGGGCGGCCGGCAGGTCGAGCGCCACGACGGCGGCGACCCGTTCCGGGTGCCGGTCGGCGACGGTGAGGCCGGCGGCGCCGAGGGGGCCGGCGCCGACGAGCACCGCCCGGTGCGGGCTGTCGGGGCGCGCCAGGAAGTCGACGATCCGGACGGCCGGTTCGGCCGCCCCCGCCGGGAGGGTGACGGTCCGCACCGGCCAGCCGGTCGACCGGCACGCCGCCGCCAGCCGGTCGGCGGCCGGTCCGTGGCCGAACACCACGACGTCGACGCCCCCGGCCGTGCGGTCCTCATCGATCTGCATGCCGGAAGCGTGCCGTCGACGGGCGCGCCTAGCATCGGGGAAACACCGCGAAGCCGGACGGTCACGCTCCGTGAAATCGGTCGGGATCCGCGCCGCGTCCGGGGCCGGCGGCGGCAGTGGCCGGCCGCGCGGCGCGGCCACCGCCGGACGGCCCGCGCCGGCCGGGGCGTGCGTCCGGCACCCGACACGGCGGCGGCCGCCCGCCACCGGGCCCGGCCGGGCCCGCGCCGACGCCCGCTGACCAGCACGTACGTCCGACGCACGCCGTGCCGGCCCGCGCCTCGGACGGCGGCCCGGCCGACGGATAGGGGTCTTCCCCGATGCTAAGGGGGCCGGCCCGCTCCGATGCTGCCTGCCATGGCACCCACCCGTGACGCCGTCGCCGGCGCGCAGACCCGCCCCCCGCACGCCCAGCCGGTGGCCGCCCCGGCCGACGACGAGGCGGACGCGGCGGGTCTCCTCCGGCTCGGCCTGGCGTTCTGCGAGTCGAAAGCGCTGCTGAGCGCGGTGGAGCTCGGCGTGTTCGACGCGCTGCGCGAGGCCGGGCCGTCCGACGTGGACGCGCTCGTCGCCCGGCTCGGCCTACACCCGGGGGCGGCCCGGGACTTCCTGGACCTGCTCGTGCGGCTCGGGCTGCTGACCCGGGTGGCGGGCCGGTACGCGAACGGGCCCGGCGCGGCCCGGCACCTCGTGCGGGGCACCGCGTCGCCGGTCCGGGAGCTGCTCGACCGCGCGAACCGGATGCACTACGCCGCCTGGGGCGGGCTCACCGACGCGCTGCGGACCGGCGGCAGGCGGCCCGAGGCGGACTACTCGGTGATGCCGCGCGACCCGCGACGGCTGCGCCGGTTCCTCAACCTGATGGACGCCCTGACCACGGCGATCGGTCCCCCGCTCGCGGAGGCCGTCGACTGGGCCGGCGTGCGCCGGGTCGCCGACGTCGGCGGCGGGCGCGGCCACCTGCTGTCGTACGTGCTGACGGCCCACCCGCACCTGTCGGGCGTGGTCTTCGACCTGCCGCACAACGCCGGGCCCTTCGCCGAGTACGTGGCGACGCGAGGGCTCGCCGACCGGATGACGTTCCAGCCCGGCGACTTCTTCGCCGATCCGCTGCCCGCCGCCGACGCCCTGATCTTCGGGCACGTGCTGCACGACTGGTCTCCGCAGCGGCGTGCGGTGCTCGTCCGGCACGCGTACGACGCGCTCGCCGACGGCGGGCTCCTGGTGGTCTACGAGGGCCTGCTCGGCGCGGACGCGGGCGACGAGCACCTGCCCCGCCATCCGGCCACGCCCGAGGAGCAGCCCGACGTCAGCGGCGACCCGGTGGCGGCGCTGGACATGCTGTTGTTCGGCGAGGGCAGCTCGGAGTACACCGAGCGGGAGTGCCGCCAGCTGCTCACCGGCGCCGGCTTCGAGCTGCTGGCGGTACGCCCGCTCGGCGAGCGGGACACGCTGGTGGTGGCCCGGAAGCCCT
This sequence comes from Micromonospora sp. NPDC004336, assembly GCF_053602615.1. Classification (NCBI taxonomy): domain Bacteria; kingdom Bacillati; phylum Actinomycetota; class Actinomycetes; order Micromonosporales; family Micromonosporaceae; genus Micromonospora; species Micromonospora sp. NPDC004336. The sequence goes on along the minus strand of NZ_JBSGDY010000018.1, from coordinate 52,158 downwards.
GACCACCGGCGCCGACCGACCGGCCACCCGGGCCGGTCGGTCGGCAGTCCTGGCGGGGTCGCGTCAGGCGACGGCCGTCCCCTCCAGCTCGACCATCAGGGTCGGGATCGCCAGCCGGGTCACCCCGAGCATCGTGGTGCTCGGCGCCACCCCGGCGGCGCCGAGCCTCGACGCCAGCACGCCGTAGTGCGCGAAGAGCCGGTCGACGTCGGTGGTGTAGACGTTGAGCCGGACGAGGTTCGCCAGGGACATGCCGGCCTCGCCGAGGACGGCCTCCAGGTTGTCGAGGCTCAGCGCCAGCTGGGCCGCCATGTCACCGTCGTGCTGGGGCTTGCCGTCACCGCTCATCGCCGTCTGTCCGGCGCAGTACAGGGTCCGGGTGTGCCCGGAGACGACCTCACCCTGGTGGTATCCCAGCTCGGTCGACCAGGTCCACGGGTTGACCGCCGTACGCTCCATTGCCATTGCTGCTCCATCTGTCGACAGTGTGGGCGCCGATGGTTTCCGGCCCCACCTGTCAGTGAGCCTCGCAGGGCAATCACGACATCCTGTGTCGTGTATTTCTGGCATAGTTTCCGGGTGCGCGCCGACCGGTTGGTGTCGCTGGTGCTGCTGCTGCGCCAGCGCGGACGGCTGTCGGCGACCACGCTGGCCCGCGAGCTGGAGGTGTCGACCCGCACCGTGCTGCGCGACATCGAGGCGCTCTCGGCGGCCGGTGTCCCGGTCTACGCCGAACGCGGCCGGCACGGCGGCTTCGCGCTGCTGCCCGGCTTCCAGACCGAGCTCACCGGGCTCAACCACGACGAGGCGCTCGCCCTGCTGGTCGCCGGCTCGCGGCGGGGCGCGCAGGCGTTCGGTCTCGGCTCGGCGCTCGCCTCGGCCATGCTCAAGGTCGTCGACGCGCTGCCCGAGAGCTACCGGGACACCGCGGCGAACGCGGTCGAGCGGCTGCTGATCGACCCGGAGACCGACCTGCTGTCGCGCCGGCTGGTCGCCGACGAGGTGCCCGAGGGCATCGTGGCCGAGGTGCGGCGCGCCGTCTTCGCCGGGCACCGGCTGCGCATCCACTACGCGGCGGTGGGCCGGGCGCCGCGGTGGCGCACGGTGGACCCGGTCGGCCTGGTGACCGTACGCGAGCAGGGCTACCTGCTGGCCACGAGGTCCGGCGCGGACCGCACCTACCGGCTGTCCCGGATCCTGGCCGCCGAGGAGCTGGCCGAACCCGCGCAGCGACCGGACCGGGTCGATCTGGACCGGGCGTGGCAGGAGCGCAGCACCCGGTTCCGCGCCGGCGGCGACCAGGTGACGGTGCTGGTGCGACTCGACCCGCGGCGGCGGGAGGAGCTGGTGGGCACCGCGCTGGCCGTGCTCGCCGAGGAGGCCGACGCGGACGGCTGGCTGCGGCTGGAGGTGAGCTTCCAGGACCGCAGGCACGCCGAATGGGCGCTGTGGCAGCTCGGCACGAACGCGGAGGCCCTGGCCCCGCAGTGGCTGCGCGCCGCCCTGCGCGACCGCGCCGCCTCGATCGTCGCCCGCTACGAGGTGTCGTCCGCGAGCACCGTCGTGGCTGATCATTGAGCGGTGATCGATCCTGTCGCGCCGCCGGTCGCCACCGGTGCGTTCTCGTTGGCCGTTCCGCCGCTGTTCGCCGCGCTGGCTCCCGCGCGGAACATCCTCGTCGCCGGGGCGGGCGGGGGCTTCGACGTGTACGCCGGCCTGCCGCTGGCGTTCGCCCTGTGGCAGGGCGGCGCACGGGTGCACCTGGCCAGCCTGTCCTTCTCCGAGCTCGAGCTGATCGACCGGGACGCGTGGGTGGCGGAGCACGTCGCTGCGGTGCGGCCGGACACCGCCAGTCCGGACTGGTACTTCCCCGAGGGGACGCTCGCCCGGTGGCTGGCGGCGCAGGGTCTGCCGTCGACCGTGTACGCCTTCCCACCGCTCGGGGTCCAGCCGTTACGGGCGGCGTACCGGCACCTGGTCGAACAGCTCGACATCGACGCGGTGGTGCTGGTCGACGGCGGCACCGACGTCCTGCTGCGCGGCGACGAGAGCGACCTCGGCACCCCGGTGGAGGACATCACCAGCCTGGCCGCCGTGGCCGCGCTGGACGTGCCGGTCAAACTGGTGACCAGTCTCGGCTTCGGCATCGACGCCTACGACGGCGTCAACCACGTCCAGGTGCTGGAGAACCTCGCCGCGCTCGAGCGCGACGGCGGTTATCTCGGCGCCCTGTCCATCCCCGGTTCCAGCCGGGAGGCCGCGCTGTACCGCGACGCCGTCGCCGACGCCCAGGCCGCCACCCCGGACCGGCCGAGCATCGTCCACGGACAGATCGCCGCCGCCACCAGCGGCGCGTTCGGGGACGTCCGGTTCACCCGGCGCACCGGCGGCGGCGACCTGTTCGTCAACCCGCTGATGGCGATCTACTTCACCGTCGACCTCGACAAGCTCGCGGCCCGGTGCCTGTATCTCGACCGCATCGAGGACACCGTCGGCAGGCGCCAGGTCATCACGCGGATCCAGGCGTTCCGCGACGAACTCCTCGGCGCACGCGTCCCCCGCGCGTATCCCCACTGACGGCGGCGGAGGATACCCGCGCGCGCCGCGCCAGGAAGGGTCGCGGCCCCGGCGGCGGGCCGGGCCAGGGCCTCGCCGTGCGACGCTACGACCGTTCGCGGCCGGGCTGTCGCGTCGGTGTGTCGTCCCGTGGGGCGAGGGCGGCGACGGCCCGCTCCAGGTGCTCGGTGAACACCCGCCGTTCGTCTGCGCCGAACGCGTCGGCCAGCCGCTGCTCGACGGCGAGGACGGCCGGGTCCGCCCGGCGCACCAGGTCGGCGCCCCTGGCCGTCAGGCGGACGATCCTGACCCGCTGGTGCAGCGGCGACGCCGCCCGTTCGACAAGCCCCTTCTCCTCGAGGTTGGCGAGCACGGTCGCCGTGGTCTGTGGCGTCACCAGGCAGGCGCGGGCGAGCTGCGCGGCGGACGCCTCCGAGTCGTGCAGGAGGACGAGCAGCACCGCGTACTGCGGGACGGTCAGGTGGAACTCCTGCAGCACGCGCGTCTTCTCGGCGATCAGTGCCTGTTCGGCGCGTTTGATGACGAGGCCGAGCCGCTCCATCTCAGTAGCGGGTGCCGACGGCGGTCGGGGCGGCGTCGAGCGCGGCGAGGTCGGCGGCGGTGAGCGTGACGTCGGCGGCGCCGATGTTGTCCGCGAGGTGCCCGAGCCGGCGGGTGCCCGGGATGGGGACGACGTGCGGTCCCTGCGCGAGGACCCAGGCGATCGCGACCTGCGCGGGGGTCGCGCCGTGGCGTTCGGCGACGGCGCGCACGGTGTCGACGATGCGGGTGTTGGACGCGCGGGCCTCGCTGGTGAAGCGCGGGTTGCCGGCCCGCAGGTCGTTCTCCTCGAACCGGGTGGTGGCGTCGATCGCGCCGGTCAGGAAGCCCCGGCCGAGGGGCGCGAACGGCACGAACGCGGCGCCGTTGGCGGCGCACCAGCCGACCACGTCGCCGGCGTCGGACGCGCCGCCGCCGGCGACGGCGGCCGCGGACGAGCCCGTGGTGGGCTGCCCGAGCGCGTCGCGGGTCCACAGCGACAGCTCGGACTGCACGGCGGTCACCGGGTGCACCGCGGCCGCGGCGGCGGCCTGCTCGACGGTGACCTCCGACAGGCCGAGGTGGCGGACCTTGCCCGCGCGGACCATCTCCGCCATGGCGGCCCAGGACTCGGTCAACGGCACGGTGTCGTCGACGCGGTGCAGATACCACAGGTCGATGTGGTCGGTGTTGAGGCGCTTCAGGGACGCGTCGACGGCGGCGCGCAGGTGCTCGGGCGACCCGTCGCGGCGGAGGCTCCTGACCCGCATGTCGTCGACGACGAGCCCGGCCTTGGTGGCCAGGAAGACGGTGTCGCGCAGGCCGGACAACGCCGCACCGACCAGTGTCTCGTTGTGGCCGTCGCCGTAGACGTCGGCGGTGTCGATGAAGGTGACACCGGCGTCGACGGCGGCGCGCACCACATCCCGCGACGCCGCGTCGTCGCGCGTGCTCTCGGCGTATGCCCAGCTCATGCCCATGCAGCCCAAACCGATCTCGCCGACGTGGCGTCCGGTGGCGCCCACCTCGCGTGTCCGCATGTCCCACGATCCTCTCAGTATCAGTACTCTGTCATTCGACAGCATACTGCCGAAGGGAGCGACGTTGACATCGGCACTGATCCTCATCGACCTGCAGGAGTGGGTCGTCGAGCGGTACGCGCCCGACGGCGGGATGGCGGCCGCGCGGGCCGCCGAGCGGGCCCGGCGGTCGTTCCGAAGGTCCGGCGACCTGGTCGTCCACGTGCGGCACCTGGCCCTCGACGGCTCGGACGGCGGCCCGGGCTCGGCGACGACCCGCTTCGTCGACGCGGTGACCGTCGAGGACGGCGAGCCGGTCGTCGACAAGCACGACCGCAGCGCCTTCGCCGGCACCGCGCTGGACGACACGCTGCGCGACCACGCGGTCGACGGCGTCGTGCTGGCCGGACTCGTGACCGAGGGCGGCATCGCCAGCACCGCCGTCGACGCGCTACGGCTGGGCTACGAGGTGTCCGTGCTCCTGCCGGCGATCGCCGCGAACACACCGGAGAGACACCGCCGCACCCTCGACGACCTGCGCGGCCGGGGCGTGACGCTACGCGCGTAGGCGGCGCCGCGACGCGGGACCCGGCGGGGCGGAGGTGTCCGGCGTCGGTCCGGCCGGCACGGTGGCTCCCCCGCCGGGCCGGGCCCGACGCCGCAGCGGCAGGACGCGGCCGGCCAGGATCGCCGCGCCCGCGCCGAGGCCGGCCAGCAGCAGCGGCGACACGGTGAGCAGCCACGGCCATCGAGGTCCGGGCAGTTCCCGGTCGGGCACCGGGTACTGGAGGGACTTGGCGACCCAGCGGGCGGTGGCGACGTCGTAGGTGTCGGCGATGTCGCGCAGCGCCCCGTCGAACGGAAACTCGCCCGACTCGTGCAGCGCCCTGACGGGGACCGTCGTGTCGCCGAGGGCGGTGGACGCGCCGGCGGGCACCAGCACCCGGTCGAATCCCGGGTCCGCCGGGCGCCAGGCGGAGCGGGGCAGGAACGTCAGGCCGTGCCGGGACCGGACGGCCCGGCCGTCGAGGCTGAACGCCCGGAGACGGGCCAGGTAGGAAAGCTCGGTGTAGGGACGGAAGGCGACGGCCAGCTCGATCTCGCCCACGCCGTCGGTCAGCAGCACGCCGGTCGTCGGCCGGTTCCACCGGTACGCGGCGCTCAGCGGCGCCACCAGGTCGCGTGGGCCGGGGTCCTCGTCGGCGACGGCGACCGGACCGCCCGGCCGGTATCCGGACCAGCCCAGGTCCCGGGACACCCGCTCGGCCTCGGCGGGACCGACGAGGCGCTCCACGACCCGCAGCGCGCCGTCGATGCCGGACAGCACGCCCGCGGTGGTGACGATGTCGCCGTCGTCGACGAACCGGACGCCCTCGGTCCAGCCCACGTCCGGATCGCTGCGGCGCAGGCCGATCAGCTTGAGCCAGTGCGAGGTGGCCGGCCGGCCGTCGAGGAGCCCGGCGTCGGCGAGCACCTCCGCGCCGACGCACACGCTCATCAACAGCGGGGCGCCCTCCCGCCGCTGCGCGCGCAGCCACTCGACCACGTCCGAGGTGGAACCGGGCAGCTGCGGCACGACGACGACGTCGGGCGGGCGGGACGTCCGGGCCGCCAGCTCCGCGAAGCTCAGGTCGGAAACGAGGTCGAGGCCGCCGGTCAACGTCACCGGGTCGGACGTCGGCGCCACGGTCACCACGTTGAACCGGCCCGTCGCCGCGAACACCTCGTACGGCGCGAGCGTGTCGGCGACGTTGGCGCCCGCCGAGCCGAGCACGACGGCCACCGTGGGCCGGCCCGGATCCAGGGCGAACGCCGGGCGCTCGGGCGGCGCGACGCCCGAGGCGCGTTGGGGGTAGACCTCGTCGACCGCGCGCCGGACGCCGAGCGTGCCGACGGCGGCCGGCACGCCGAGCGCCGCCACCGTGACGACGACGATGCGTGCGATGCGTCTCCGCATGGTGTCGGTGACTGTCATGGGCTCACCATCCGTGGCGGGTCGTCGTCGCGGCGACCCGCGGACGGACGTCGGTCCGGATTCTTGGGTTGGCTGTCCGACGGACGTCTCGCCCGCCGGCAGCGCGGCTCGTAGCGTGGCACCGTGGGGACCACACGTCGCGTCCTGGTCGTCGGCTATCCCGCGGCCGAGCTGCTCGACATCGCCTGCGTGATGGCGTCGCTGCAGATGGCCAACCACCTGCGGGGCCGCGCGATCTACGGGCTCCGGCTGGCCTCGCCCGGCGGCGCCGCGATCCGCACCGCGACCGGGCTGGTGGTGCACGCCGAGCTGGCGCTGGAGCGGGCCCACGGGCCGTTGGACACGCTCGTCGTCTCCGGCGGGATCGGCTACGTGGCCGCGATGCGGGACGAGCGCCTCGTCGCCCACGTCCGTCGGCTCGGCCGGGAGGCGCGCCGCGTCGCGTCGGTGTGCACCGGCGCCGGCGTGCTCGCCGCGGCGGGCCTGCTCGACGGGCGGCGGGCCGCGACGCACTGGCACCACGCGGCGTACCTCCAGGCGCGGTTTCCGCGGGTGGAGTTCGACAGCGGTCCCATCTTCATCGCCGGGGGCGACGTGTGCACCTCGGCCGGCGTGACGGCGGCGCTGGACCTCACGTTGGCGTTCATCGAGGCCGACGAGGGGCCGGCGCTGGCCAGGGACGTGTCGCGCCACCTGGTGACCTATCTCCAGCGGCCCGGCGACCAGGCGCAGATGAGCATGTTCACGGCGCCACCGGCGGCGGGGCACTCGCTGGTGCACGACACCGTCGCGCACATCTCGTCCCACCTCGACGAGGACCTCTCGGTGGCGGCACTGGCCCGGCTCGCCGGGGTCAGCGAGCGGCACCTCGCCCGGCTGTTCCGCCGGGAGATCGGGGTGGCACCGGGCAGCTTCGTCCGGCGGGCCAGGGTGGAGGCCGCCGCGCACCTGCTCGCCGGCACCGACCTGACGGTGGAGGCGGTGGCGGGGCGCTGCGGCTTCGGCACCGTCGAGGCCCTGCGCCAGGCGTTCCTCGGCGCCCACGGCGTCTCGCCGTCGCACTACCGCGCCGCCCGGTCCGCCTCCGGCGACCGGACGAACGCCACGACGGCGTAGGGCGCCGTCCGCGCCCCGGCCGGCGTGCGCGTCGGCGGCAGTCGGCGCCGGACCCGGCCGTCGGCGGCAGCCGGGCCCGCACGTCGGTCCGCCCCGCCGGACCGACGATGATCAGCGCACGACGGCGTACCGCGTGTGGACGGCGTACGGCGACTGGTGCACCGACAGGATCCTGAGGTCGATGTCCCGGTCGAAGCCCTCGAAGAGCCGCTTCCCGCCGCCGAGCACGACCGGAGCGGTGGTGATGCCGAGCTCGTCGACCACCCCCGCCCCGAGGGCCTGCCGGATGACGTCGGCGCCCCCGCCGATGGCGACGCCGCCGTCGCCGGCCGCCCGTCGGGCCGCCGCCAGCGCCTCGTCGAACCCGTCGACCATCAGGAAACCCGTGCTCGGGTCGGGCTGGTCCGCGGTGCGGTGGGTCAGCACGACCAGGGTGCCCGGGAACGGGTTCCGGCCGCCCCAGGCGCCGGAGCTGTCGTACATGCCCCGGCCACACAGGCCGGCGCCCGTCCCCTCGATCAGGGTGTCGTAGTAGGCGCGGTCCGCGTCGGTCATGCCGCTGCCGGGCTCGTGATCCGTCTCGTAGGTCCACGGGCCGCCCATCACCCAGTAGTGCAGCCGCTCGCCGCCGACGCCGAGGCCCTGGCCCTCGTGATCGTCGGGACCGGTGACGTAGCCGTCCACGGAGACGGTGATGGCGGCCTTGACCGGGCCGCGCCGCTCGGTGCTGCTCATGGTTCCTCCTGTGCGGGATGTCGGAGACGCCTGCCGTAACGGCAGACTGCCCGCCCGCGCCCGACTCGTCGGTCCGCCTCGCCGGAGCGGGCCGAGGATCCCGCGTGGGCGGTGCCGGGCGACGAGGGGTGGGTCGCCCGGCACCGCCGGCCGTGGAGAGCCATTTCTGGACCGCCCTCCACGGTGTCGTCGGGCCGTCGCGGCGGCCCGACGACCTGTCAGGTCAGGGCGTCACCTTCCAGGCGCGGGTGACGGTCTGGTCGATCCGGTTGCCGGCGCGGTCGGTGGCGGTGACCCGCACGGTGGCGAACCGCGCGTCCGCCGGCGCCGCCGGCACGGTCGCCGTCACCGTCCCGGCGCCCCGGGTCGGCACCCTCCGCCAGTGGGCGCCGTCGTCGTAGGACACCCACACGGTGGTCTCGAACCGGCCGGGTCCGGTCGCGCCCGGCTGGTAGCCGGGGCTGAGCGTCAGCGGGTACGGCCGGTCGGCGCGGACCGTGTTGGACAGGTCGGTCCGCACGTCGTACCGGATCTGCGGCAGCGCCAGCACCTGCGGCTGCTCGCCCCTGGGCCGGCTCGACCGGAACGTCCACGTGGTGGACGTCGCCGTCGAGGTGGTCCACCAGACCCGGTCCGGGAACGTGTCCCGGGCGACGTCCAGCGTCAGGTGGTACGTCCCGTTGCCCGGGCCGACCGTGAACTGCTGGGACGATCCGGTGGTGGTGCCGACGACCTGCCCGCCGCGGCGCAGCGTCAACCGCGCCCGGTCGGAGCCGCCGTCGACCCAGCCGTACGACCCGGCGTCACCGTCGGCGTACTGCGGCACGGCCACCCGGATGCTGTCGTGCCACCGGTTGACCGGGGTGCCGTACGCGTAGTTGGGCACGCCGCTCGGGACGGCGGGCCGGGTCAGGGCCGGGAACCACACCTCCCGGGCCCGCTCGCCGGGCCGGTACGACCGCAGGGGGCCGTACATGGTGCCCTGGGTCCTGCCCAGGTTCTCGCCCTCGGCGGTGGCCCGGGCGCGCCAGAGCACCCCGCGGGTGTTGACGTGGTCGGTGCGCCGCTGCGCGGCGGTCACCGGGCGGCTGAACTCGAACGCGACGTTCACCCCGTCCGGGTAGCCCGCCCGCGAGTCCAGCGCCCGCAGCTGCGTCCCGTGCTGGTGGAACTCGCTGTCCACGGTGGCCAGCGCCAACTCCCCCGCCGGGTAGTGCAGGTCTGCCGGGATCCCGCCCGGTTCGGCAAGCAGCAGGTCGTAGTGGTACGGGCTGCGGGCCACGCCGGTCAAAACGAGGCTCGCCGGCCCGGCGGCCAGCCGCTCGCGCAGCCGCACGCCGTCGGCGTACTCGATCTGGTAGGCCGGCACCGCCGATCCGTGGCCGCTCGGGTAGATCCTGCCGGGCTCGGCGGGGGCGAGGAGCACCGCCACGGCACCGGCCTCGGCCGCGGCGCGCAGTTGGCCGGCTACGGCGTCCTCGCCGACGTACCGCAGCAGCAGCGCCGCGCCGCGGGCGCCGGCCAGCCCGCCCGGCGCGCCGTCGCCGCCATCGACCAGCGGCAGCGTACGGGTCCCGTCGAACAGCGGCGCGTCGTCCACCGGCAGCGGGCGCTCCAGGCGGAAGCCGCCGGCGCCGGTCACCTCGGCGGTCAGCTCGGGGGCGCTGAGATCCCACCGGCTGAAGAACCGGAACGTCCCGGTGGCGACCGGCCGGGTCGGTACCGCGTAGACCCGCCGGACGTGCCACGGGTTGAACGCCCAGCCGGACAGGGTCGACCGGCTGCCGGCGGTGCGCTGCCACGACACGGCGCCCCGGCTGACCAGGGTCGGGTCCGCGACGTCGATGCGGATCTCGTTGCCGGCGCGCGCGTCGAGCCGCAGGGTGCGGTCCGCGTCGACGACCAGCTCCGGGTCGCCCGCCAGGGTGAGGTCCTTCTCGACGCCGGCGGCGTCCAGGCTGTGCAGGAGCGCCATCACCGAGTAGCGGCCGGCGGGCAGTTCCACAGTCGCCCGGCCGTCGGCGAAGAACCCGTAGTGCTGCTCGCCCGTGTCGAGGTTCCACAGCTCCGCCCGGTTGGCGAACCCGGTCGCCGGCCGGCCGTCCCGGTCGGTCGCCTCGATGGTGAGGGTGTGCGCCGGCGGGGTCACGCCGAGGCCGACGGGCGTGCGCAGTCGCAGCCCGGCGCCGGTGGCCGTGAGCAGCCCGGCGTACTGGTTCGGCCGGGTCGCCGCCGGGTCGAGCCGTACGGTCGCCGTCGCCCGTCCCCCGGCGGCGATGGTCAGCCGGGCCGGCGTCACGGTCAGCGCGGCGGCGCGGCCGGTCGCGCCGGCGTCGGTGGCGGCCACGGCCAGGTCGAGGGTGACGGGCTTGCGGCCGGTGTTGGTGTACACCACGTCCGCCCGGCGCGGCCCGGATCCGGCCGGCACCGGCCCGAGCACGACGCTGGCGGTGTCGACCCGGACGGTCTGGGCCAGCGCCGCCGGCACGTCCACCCGCCCGGCGCCCTGCTCGGCGACCGGCGCGTCGCCGGTCGGGGTGGCGCTCGCGACGAGCGCCGCCTTGAGTTGTCCGGGCCGCCAGTCGGGGTGGGCCTGCGCGAGCAGCGCCGCCGCGCCCGCCACGTGCGGCGCGGCCATCGAGGTGCCGGACATCGCGGTGTACGACGGGTCGACCACCTGCCCGAGGGAGGTGCCGGCCGCGCGGGCCGCCACGATCTCGACACCCGGTGCGGTGATCTCGGGCTTGACCGCGCCGTCGTCGAGGCGCGGCCCGCGGCTGGAGAAGTCCGCCAGCTCGCCCTCTTCGGACACCGCGCCCACGGTCAGGGCCGCGGTGGCGATGCCCGGCGTGCCGACGGTCTGCGGTCCCGGGCCGGAGTTTCCGGCGCTCACCACGAAGAGCGCGTCCGAGCTGGCGGTCAGCGCGTCGACCGCCTCGCTGACCGGGTCGGTGCTGCCGTACGACGGCCCGCCGAGGCTGACGTTGACCACCCGCGCGCCCTGACGTACCGCCCATTCCATGCCGGCGATGATCCCGGAGACGTCGCCGGAGCCGGAGTCGTCGAGGACCTTGCCGACGAGCAGCCGGGCGCCCGGGGCCACGCCCCTGCCACCGGCCCGCCCGGCCCTGCCGCTGCCGGCGATGGTGGCGGCGACGTGCGTGCCGTGCCCGAACCGGTCGACCGCCGCGCCGCCCTCGGCGGTGAAGTCGGCGGCGGCGGCCACCCGGCCCGCGAGGTCGGGGTGGGTCGGGTCGTAGCCGCTGTCGAGCACCGCGACGGTGACGCCCCGCCCGTCGTATCCGGCCTTCCACGCGGCCGGCGCGCCGATCTGGGGCACGCTGTCGGTCAGGTCGGCGCGGAGCCGCCGGTCCAGCCAGACCCGGCGTTCGCCGGCGGCGAGGGTACGGGGCCCCGACGTCAGCGCCTGCCACAGCGCGCGCAGCTCCGTCTTGCGTTCGGTGACCGCGACCGCGCCGATGCTGGGCAGCACCCTGGTCCGGGTGACGCCGGGCGGCGTCTCCGGGACCGCCGCACGGGCGCCGGCGCGGGCGGGCGCCCCGGCCACGAGCAGGGGAAGGGTCGGGCTGGCCGCGTCGTGGAGGCCCTCGGCGACCAGTTCGGTGACGTTGAACAGCGCCTCGTCCAGCAGGCCGGCGGAGACGTACGGCAGCGCCTCGTCCGGCACCACGTAGACGTCGCCGTCGCGCTGGGACAGGTGGAAGCCGCGCCGGTCGGGCCGGTCCCGGTCGTCGATGGTGGCCTCCTGCCGGCCGTCGGCGAAGCGGGTGAACCGGACGACGTCACCGTTGATCAGCGTGATCCGGTACAGCGAGCCGGGTGCCGCGGTTGACGCAACTGCGTCAGGGGTGACGGCGGTCGCGGCCGGTGGCGCGACGGCGACGACGGCGGCGACGACCACCGCCGCCGCGAGCACTCTGCGTAACGAGCTGAACACGAGACCCCCTATGACGTGCCGGCCGTTCCGCGGGCAGCGTCACACCTCGTCACCGGGGCGGTAAAGGATCTAGAGTCAGCGCAGCTGCGACAAGGCTCAGATGCGCCAGGAGGGGGCGATCATGCTTGGACCGGCGGGGCTGAGCGCGGCGGAGGAGGCGGCCTACCTCGCGCTGGTCCGCCAGGGCGGCGCGACGCTGACGCAGCTGACCGCCCGCACCGGGCTCGCCCCCACCCGGGTGCGTCGCGCGGTGCTCTCCCTGCAGCGCAAGGGCTTCGTGCACCACACCCCGGCCCCCGAGGAGCGGGTCGTTCCGGTTCCCCCCGAGCTGGCGGTGGAGCAGCAGGTCCGCCGCCGCCAGGAGGAGCTGGAGGGGGTACGGGCGGCCGCCCGCCGCCTCGCGCACGAGGCGCGCAGCCGGGCCAGCAACCGGCGCACCGAGGACCTCATCGAGATCGTGTCGGGCCGGGCGGCGGTGGCGCAGGCCTTCGACCGGCTGCAACGTACGGCCCGGCACCAGATGCGGGTGCTGGTCGCGCCGCCGTACGCGGTGCCGAAGGACGTCAACCGCCAGCAGCTCGAACGGCAGGCCGCCGGGATCACCTACCGGGCGGTGTACGACGTCGACGCCCTGACCGACCCCGGCTTCGTGGCGAGCGTCGTCGTCCACGTCGAGGAGGGCGAGCACGCCCGGCTGGCGCACGGCCTGCCGACCAAGCTCGCCGTCGCCGACCGGGAGCTGGCCCTGCTGCCGCTGGCCTGGACGCAGTCGGCCCACGACGCGGCGTTGCTGGTGCACCCGTGCGGCCTGCTCGACGCGTTGATCGCGCTCTTCGAGACCGTCTGGAACCAGGCCACTCCCCTGTCCGTGGCGGACTCCACCGACCTCGCCGCCGCCACGGCGGTCTCGGCCACCGACCGGCGACTGCTGTCCCTGCTGGTCGCCGGCCTGACCGACGATGCGGTCGGCGCGCGGCTGGGGGTGAGCCGCCGCACGGTGGTCCGGCGGGTGCAGCACCTCATGGAGCTGACCAACTCGCGGTCGCGGATGCAGCTGGGTTGGCAGGCCCGCGAGCGCGGTTGGCTCTGAGGCGGGCGGGCGAGGGACCCGAACCGCGCGCGACGAGGACCTGCTCGCGGTCGTGCGGCGCTGCGAGGAGGAGACGGCGATCCAGCTCAAGTGGCTGCGCACCCGGATGAAGGCCGCCGCGCCCCAGGCGCTGGCCGGCGCCGACTGACCGGCCGCGAGGCGGTCAGGCCCGGCGCAGCAGGACCGGCCCCGCGTCGATCCGGGTCCGGAACAGGACGTACGGCTTGCGCCGCAGGTCCTGCCCGCGCTGGTACTTCGCCTGGCGGTGCAGTTGGTTGGCGGTGACGTACAGGTGGCCGTCGGCGGCCACGGACATGGTGTCCGGCCACAGCAGCCGCGGATCGTGGACGACGGTCTCGTACCCGCCGTCGACGTCACGGCGCAGCACCGCGTCGTGCTCGTAGGAGGTCAGGTAGATCCGGCCGGCGTCGTCGGTCTCCAGGCCGTCGGAGCCGCCGCCCTTGTCGCCCTCGTCGCGTACCGTCGCGGCCACCTCGTCGTCGCCGAGCGTCCGGTCGGCCAGCGCGTCGGTGGCGACGCTGTACCAGCGACGCGACGCCAGGGGGCAGTAGTACAGGCGGGAGCCGTCGGCGGCGATGGCGATGCCGTCGCAGCCCATGCCCACCGGTTTCGGGTCGCCGTCGGCGGGGCGCTCCAGGAACGGCCGCCCCTCGACCACCGGACGGAACGTCTCCAGCGGCTCCGCCTTCGTCGACGGGTGCTCGTGCAGCCGCCGCCACGACTCGCCGGTCGCCAGGTCGACCACGACGAGGCCGTTCGGGCCGGAGTCGGAGGAGTCGGTGACGTAGGCCAGCCCGGCTTCGCCGCGACGCAGGTCGAAGCGCACGTCGTTGAGATACGTGCTGGGCAGCGCGACGTCGGCCGGAAAGGTGATCACCTGGGCGACGGAGTCGGTGTCCAGGTCGACCCGGACCAGTTTCGGCCCGCCCGGCCGGGTCGGCTGGAACATGGGGCTGCCGGTGTCGAGCACCCACAGCCGGTCGGCCGGGTCGACGACGACGCTCTGCACGGAGACGAACGCCCGCGCGTCGTCGTCGGCCGACGGGCTGTTCCACTCCTGATCGGGAAACGGCACCTCGATGCCGTCCCGCAGCTCGACCACGGTGGCGGTCACCTCGTCACCCCACTCCGGGAAGTTGACGAAGACACGTCCGGTCCGCGAGACGCTCACGCCCGTCGGCATCGGCCCGGTGAAGGTGTGCACCACCTCCAACTTCCCGACGGGCTCATCGCCCGCCAGGGCGCTCACCACCGCGCCGCCAGGGTGTGGGCGGTCATCGTTCCGCTCGCCGGACGGGGGAAGGGGCAGCCGGCGACCCGGTCCGCCGCTGGCCACGAGCGGGGATCGGTGACCTTCGAGGCGGAGCCGGTCGGGCCGGCGACGAGGAGGATCCTGCTGGTCGGCGTCACCCTCGCCTGCTACCCGTCTGTCCGCCGATGACACCCGTCCCGCCCGACGCGTTCCTCCGCGCACGCGCGCCGACGGCGAGGCTCACCGCTCCGCCTCGGTGGCCGTGGCACGGCCCTGCTCCTCGTCGCGTTGGCGGCTGAGGAAGAACGCGCCGAGCGCGCCGGTGAAGGTGCCGAAGACCGCCACCGAGTACGCGGCGAGGACCAGTTCGAGGCTCTGCGCGAACGTGTCGTCGACGGGCAGCGGCGCGCCGGTGATGGTGGTCAGCGCGACGTCGTGCAGGGCCTGCCCGTGCGTCCGGTAGGAGCCGGTGACGACCAGGAGTTGGCCGGCGGCGAGGATGACCGTCACGGTGACCACCGCGAGCCAGGCCAGCCGGTCGGTCAGCAGCCGGCCCGCCGACCGGGAGCCGCGGACGGCGGCGGCCACCACGCCGGTGCCGCGGGCGGCCCGCAGCGCGGTGGCGGCGCGGGCGAACCGCAGGAAGGGTACGGCGAGGAAGATCACCTGCCACCAGTTGCGCTTCCAGAACTCGCGGGCGCAGTGGCGCGCCAGCCAGGCACGTAACGCGAACTCGGCGACGAAGACGGCCCACAGCACCCAACTGGCGACGGTGAGCACCGTGGCGAGCGGCTGGTCGTCGGTGACGGCCTGGCCGAGCACCAGCAGCAGGAACAGGAGCCCGAGCACGCCCATGGGCTTGTCCAGCCGGCGGGCGAGGCCGTCGAGCAGGGCTTCGTCCTTCCGCTGCGGCGCCGGGCGCGCGGCCTCCCCGCGGGGTGCCTCGTCGGTCATCGTCCCGCCCGGGCGGTCACGCCCGCCGGCTGGTTCGGTTCGGGTGGGTCATGGGCGGTCCGTACCCGCTGGTCCTTGCGCCATGCCGCCCGCGCCCGTCCTGATTCCCGCAGCCACCCGCCTCGTCGAGCGGCCTCGGCGGCGTCCGAGCGAGGTGGTACGGAACGTCGTCGGTCAGGCAGCCCGGTCCACCCCGGCGACGTGCGGAAACGCGGCGGTCACCTGCCACTGGCCGGCGCCCGCCGGGCCGTAGCCGAGTGTGCCGCCGTACGCCTCGACGTCCGCCGCCAGGCTGCGTAACCCGTAACCCGGCGTGCCGCCGGGTGGCTCCGGGCGGGTCGGGCCGTCGTCCGGGGGGCGGACGCTCAACACGGACAGACGGATGTGTTCGGCGTCCCGGTCCACGCGGATCTCCAGCCGGGTGCCGGGGCCGGCGTGGCGCAGCGCGTTGGTGGCCGCCTCGCCGATCAGCCGATGGGCCACCACCAGCACCGGTTCGGCAAGCGCTGCCAGCGTCCGCGGCAGCCCGTCGGGCACGTCCAGGCCGGCCGCACGCAACTGGTCCAGCCGCTCGGCGAGGTCGTCGCTGGTCGCCACCGCGGCTCTACGGTCGAGGGCGGCGACGGTCTGTCGGATCTCGCCAAGGGCCGCCCGCCCCGCGCCGAGCACCCGCTCCACCCGTTCCCGCTGCGGCGCGGCCAGTCCGCCGCCGACCCGCAGCGCCTCGGACTGCACAAGCATCACCGTCAGGGTGTGGGCGAGCGTGTCGTGCAGCCGGCGGGCCAGGTGCTCCCGCTCCTGCGCCGCCCTGCGCTCCTCGGTCGCGATCCGCCGCTCCAGCCGCAGCCGGGTCTGCTCCGCCACCAACGCCGTACGCTGCCCCAGCTGCCTGCCCCGCTCGACGCCGGCCAGCCAGGCGACGGTGAAGGCCACGATCACCAGCAGCGCGCCCTCGACCGGGCCCCGGTGCGGGAGGCTCGCGACCGCCACGCCCACCGTCACCGCCCCGCACAGGCCCCACCGCACCGCCGCCGACCGGCCGTTGGCCGCGGCCGTGTAGAGCGCCAGCATCGCGGGCAGGTAGCCGATCGTGCGGGGCACTCCGACCAGCATGTGCGCCGAGGTGGCCACCCCCACCACGGCAAGCACCGGCCCCGGGGCCGCCCGCCGCACCACCAGCGGAAGGATCTGCCCCGCCGCCAGCACCACCGGAAGCGGCTTACCGGGTACCACCCCGCTGGCCAGGAACAGGCCGGCGGTCAGCGCGGGTAGCGCGAGGTCCACCAGAAGCTGCCAGCGGCGTCGCGCCCACCGGGCCGCCCCGCCCCGGAGCCGGTCGACCATCCGCGCACCTGTCGGCATCACGTCTCCTTCCGCCCGATCGGTACCATCTGCCGGTGATCCGGCTTGCCATCGTCGACGATCAGGCCCTGGTGCGGGAAGGGCTGGCCCTGATCCTCGGTGCCCAGCCGGACATCGAGGTGGTGGCCATGCTGCCGGACGGTCCGGCCCTGCTGGACCTGACGCGGTCGTCCGCCGAGCCCACCGACGTGATCCTGCTGGATCTCTATCTGCCGGGCCTGGACGGCGTCCAGGTGTTGCGCCAGCTCCGCTCGCGCCCCGCCGCGCCGGCCGCGCGGGTGCTGATGCTGACCACCATCGGCCGGGCCACCGACATCCAACGCGCCCTGGCCGCCGGGGCGGACGGCTTCGTGCTGAAGGACGCCACCGGCGAGGAGTTGGCCGCCGCCATCCGAGGCGTGCACGCGGGGGTCACCGCGCTCAGTTCGTCGGTCACCCAGGCGCTCTGGCCGCAGCGCCGCCCCGACGCGGCGGCCGCCACGGACGGTACGGCGGGACGCCGCCTCGAATCGCCCGCCGCCCGGCTCGCCACGCTCACCGCCCGGGAACGCGAGATCCTCGACCTGCTCGGTCAGGGGCTGGCCAACCAGGAGATCGCCCGCGCCCTGCGCCTGGCCGAGCGCACGGTCAAGACGCACGTCAGCAGCGTGCTGGCGAAGCTGGGAGTGAGCAGCCGCACCCAGGCCGCCCTGCTGCTCCGGGACGTGCCCGACTGAGCCACCGGCCGGGGGCACCGCCCGCCGGCCGACCGCCCGGGCCGTCGGGCCCCTGCCGTCCGTGCGGGCTCCGGCCCGAAAGACGTAGACCGACTGCGACCTTCGCCGGTTCCGGGGACCGTCGGGGGACGGAATGCTGACCGGGCCCGTCGCCGAGCCGTGAGGAGAACCGTGTCCCCGTCCGACCCGACCCATCGTCGCCCCGTGTCCCGGCGGCGGCGCGTCCTGCGCGGCCTGCTCGTCGGCGTACTGGTGTTGACCGCCTACTGCTACGTCAACAACACCACCGTGTTCTCCGACGCCGCCGGCGCTCGGCCGTCGTTGCTGGCGCACCGCGGGCTCGCCCAGACCTTCGGGTTCGAGGGGATGACCAACGACACGTGCACGGCGGAGCGCATCCACCCGCCCGAGCACCCGCACCTGGAGAACACGATCGCCTCGATGCGGGCGGCCTTCGACGCGGGCGCCGACATCGTCGAGTTCGACGTGCAACTCACCAGGGACGATCGGCTGGTGGTCTTCCACGACCACATGCTGGAGTGCCGGACCGACGGCACCGGCAAGGTCCGCGACCACACCCTCGCCGAGCTGCGCCGGCTGGACATCGGCTACAACTACACCCACGACGGCGGCGCCACGTTCCCGTTCCGCGGCAGGGGCGTCGACCTGATGCCCACCATCGAGGAGGTCGTCGAGGCCTTCCCCGGCCGGGAACTGCTGATCGACGTCAAGAGCGGCGACCCGGTCGAGGGCGAGCGTCTCGCCGACTACCTGGCCGCCCTCCCCGCCGACCGGCTCAGGACGATCACCGTATACGGCGGCGACGAGCCCGTCGCCGCGCTGGCGGGCCGGCTGCCGCAGGTGCGGGTGCTGTCGAAGGCCACCCTCACCGACTGCCTCTACCGGTATCTCGCGATCGGCTGGACCGGGCATGTGCCGGCGGCCTGCCGGAACCGGCAGCTGCACATCCCCGAGACGTACGCCCCCTGGCTGTGGGGGTGGCCGGACAAGTTCGTCGACCGGATGGCCGAGCACAACAGCCGGGTCGTGATCGTCGCCGGTGACGGCGGCTTCTCGCAGGGATTCGACAGCGCCGACGACTGGGAACGGCTCCCGTCCGGGTACACCGGGGTGGTCTGGACGAACCGGGTCGACCGGGTGGCGCCGCTGCGCGACCGGAGCGCGGCGTTGGAGCAGCCCGGCGGTGGGGCGGGCCAGCAGCGGAGCTGACCGGCGACGGCCGGCCGCCGCGCACCGGCGCCGGCTCCGACGTGGCCGGGAACCGCCCCACGTGGCCGCTCAGGCGGTGTCGACGATCCGGTTCCCCCAGGCCCAGGCGGCGATCTCGACGCGGTTGCGCAGGCCGAGCTTCGTCTGGATGGTCGACACGTGGCTCTTCACCGTGCTGAGGGAGATGAACAGCTCGGCGCCGATCTCCAGGTTGGTGCGGCCACGGGCGATCAGCCGCACCACCTCGACCTCGCGGGCCGACAGGGCCGGCAGGGGCCTGCCGGTGCCCCGCGCCGGTCCGGTGAGTTGGCGGAGCAGCCGCACGGTGATCGACGGGGACACCAGCGCGTCCCCGTTGTGGGCGGCGCGGACCGCCTCGACGAGCAGCGCCGGGCCGGCGTCCTTGAGGATGAAGCCGGCCGCGCCGCCGCGCAGCGCGCCGTAGACGTACTCGTCGAGGTCGAACGTGGTGACCACGACGACCCGCATCGGACGGGGCACGCCGGGCCCGGCGAGCGCCCGGGTCACCTCGATCCCGTCGAGCCGGGGCATGCGGATGTCCACCAGGCAGACGTCGGGACGCAGCCTGCGGGCCTTGGCGACCGCGTCGACCCCGTCCGCCGCCTCGGCGACGACGTCGATGTCGGGCTGGTCCTCGAGGATGAGCTTCAGGCCACCGCGGACCATCGCCTGGTCGTCGGCGAGCAGGACGCGGATCGTCATCGCGGCTGTCCGTTCTGGATCGGCAGCGTGGCCAGGACCGACCAGCCGCGGTCCGGGCGGGGACCGGCGCGGAGCGTGCCGCCGAGCGTCTCGACGCGTTCGCGCATGCCGACGAGACCGTAGCCGCTCCGGTGTGCGGCGCGGGGCGTCGCAGGGGCGTCGTCGGTCACCTCGACGGTGACGGCGGAGGGCGTCTGATCGACGGTGACGGTGACGCCGTGCGCGTCCCGCGCGTGGCGGGCCACGTTCGTCAGCGCCTCCCGGACGATCCGGTAGACGGTGCTGGTCACCTCCGGCGGCCACGTCCCGCTCTCGTCGGGCGCCAGCAGGCGCACCGACGGGCCCTGCCGGCTGAAGCGTTCGACGAGGACGCTGAGCTGCTCCGGCCCGGCCGAGGCGGGTGGCGCGTCCTCGGTGTCGCGCAGCAGCCCGACCACGCGGCGCATCGCGCGCAGCGCCTCCGCTCCGGCGGCCTCGATGCCGGCCAGGGACTCGACGGCCCGCCCGGGGTCCCGCCGGGCGACGAGACGGGCGGCCTGCGTCTGGACGAGCATGCCGGTGATGTGGTGGGCGACCACGTCGTGCAGTTCGCGGGCCAGCTCCAGCCGCTCGTCCCGGCGGACCTTCTCGGCGGCGGCGGCCGCCCGGTCGTCCTGCCACCGCAGCGCGAGCCCGACGGCGACCGCGCCGAGCCAGGCCACAAGGTTCATCCCGAGGACCGCCGAGGGGCCGGCGGGCTGCGCCCGGACGGCGAGCCAGGCGCCGCCGACCACCGCGAGCCCGCCCGCGGCGAGCGCGACAGCCGAAGCCGGAGGCAGCGCGCGCACCGCCGACCCGACGAGGACGGCGAGCGCCAGCGCCATGGCCGGTCCCGGTTCGGTCGGGAGGTGGAACACCCGGGCCGCGACGACGGCCAGCCCGGCGATCCCGAACCCGGCGACCGCCGTCCACGCCCGCTGGCGGTGCCGGAGCAGCGCCAGCCCGCACACCGCGACGGCGGCCGCCCCGCCCGCGAGCCAGTATCGCGGGCCCCACGTCTGGGCGATCGCCACGGCCTGGAGGACGATCGCGACGAGGAAGGCCACGGCGAGCCCTGCCGTGGCCGCGGCCTGCGCCGGCCTGTCCCCGACCCTCATCCGCATCACGGTACGTGCCCACCGTCGACCGCACGCAGCGTGATCCCGACCGCCACGGCGAGCAGCCAGGCGACCGCGTTCACGACGGTCACCGCCGTGAAACCCGCCGCGTCGGGCAGCGCGGTCAGCCAGGTACCGCCCACCACGGTGAGCCCGCCGGCCGCGACGGCCGCGGCGGCCGGCCCGGGCAGCGTCCGGATTCCCGATCCCACGAGCACGGCCAGCGCCAGCGCGGTGACCGGTCCCGGCTCCTGCGGCAGGTCGGCGACCCGGGCGACGACGGCGGCCAGCGCCGCGAGCGCGAGCCCGCCGGCCACCGGCCAGATCCGCCGCGGCCCGCGCAGCAGCGCGAGTGACGCGGCCGCCGCCCCGGCCAGGCAGTCGAACAGCCAGTAGAGCCCTCCCCAGCTCGCCGCGATCAGGTACGCCGTGAGAGCGAGCCCGGCGACGAGGACCAGGCCCAGCACGGTGTCCGTCGCCATTCGGCGCGTCGTGTCCATACCGAGGACGCTAGGAACTCGCCGCTCGACGCGAACCGGCCGAAAGTAGGGTCGTGGGCGTACCGGCCCCCGCTTCGGACCGATGCCCGCCCCCGCCGGCCGCTCGCAGGATGGGCGCATGCAGACACCATTGCTCCTGCACGCCGAGCGGCTGACCAGACGGTACGGCCGCCGTACGGCGCTGACCGACTGCGACCTGAGGATCCCGCGAGGGCACATCGTCGGGCTGGTCGGCCCGAACGGCGCCGGCAAGTCCACGCTCCTCCAGCTGGCCTGCGGCCTGGTCGGGCCGACGTCGGGCACGCTGTCGGTCCTCGGTGCGGCGCCGGCCGCCGACGCGTCGCACCTGGCCCGGGTGGGCTTCGTCGCCCAGGACACCCCGGTGTACGCCTCGTTCACCGTCGCCGACCACCTCAGGATGGGCTCCTGGCTGAACCCGTCCTGGGACCCGGCCCTGGCCGAGCGCCGGATCGCGGAGGCCGGCCTCGACCCGACACAGAAGGCGGGCCGGCTGTCCGGCGGCCAGCGGGCGCAGCTCGCGATGACCATCGCCGCCGCGAAGCGACCCGAGTTGCTCATCTTCGACGAGCCCGCCGCCGCGCTGGACCCTCTCGCGCGCAGGGGCTTCATGCGCAACCTCGTGGAGTTCGTCCGTGAGTTGGGTGCCAGCGCCGTGCTCTCCTCGCACCTGCTCGACGACGTCGAGCAGGTCTGCGACTACCTCGTCGTCCTCTGCGACTCGCGCGTCCAGGTCGCCGGTCCGGTGCCCGATCTGCTCGCGTCGCACCACCGGGTCGCCGGCGGTGCGGCCGCGCCGGCCGGGGCCGAGGTCGTCTGGGCGGAGCCCGGCGGCGCCGTGGTCCGGGGCGACGCGACGACCGGGCACGTCGAGCCGGTCACGCTGGCGGAGCTGGTCCTCGCCTACATGTCGCGGGCTGCGGGATCCGGCGCCAGGCCCGGCGCGGGCGCGGCGGTGACGCGATGATCCGGATGAGCCTGCGGCAGTTCCGGGTCCAGGCGCTCGTCGGAGCGCTCCTGGTGCTGCTGGCCGCCGGCTACCTGTTCCGCCTGGGCCAGGACATCCGGGCGGTGGCCGACACCGCCCAGCTGCCGGGCCGGTACGGGCAGACGATGCTGTTCCTCGCCGCCGGCTTCGGTCTGGTGCCCGCGCTCGTCGGCGCGTTCTGGGGCGCGCCGCTCGTCGCCCGCGAGCTGGAGGCCGGCACCCACCGACTGGTGTGGAGCCAGAGCGTGCCCCGGCGCCGGTGGTTCGCGGTCAAGCTGCTGGTTGTCGGCCTTGCCGGCGTGGCCGTCGCGGCTGCGCTCAGCGCGCTGTTGACCTGGGCGGCGGGCCCGGTCGACCAGGCGGCCGGCGACCGGTTCAGCGGGATCCTGTTCGGCGCGCGAGGCGTCGCGCCCGTCGGTTGTGTCGTCTTCGGTCTCGTCCTCGGCGCCGTCACCGGGCTGCTGGTACGCCGTACCCTGCCGGCGATGGCGCTGGTGTTCCTGGCGATGATCGCGGTGCAGTTCGCCGTGCCGAACCTGCTGCGGCCGCACTACCTGCCCGCCGAGCGGACCACCGTGCCGATGAGCGCCGACGCCATCAACCAGGCCCGCTCGCTGGGCAGCATCACCGGCGGGCCGGTCGTCGGCGGGATGGAGATACCGGGCTCCTGGGTCACGGACACCAGCCCGCTCCTGACGTCCGACGGCCGGCAGCTCTCCGACGCCGCCTTCGACCGGTGCCTCGACGACGCCCCGAAGACCGGCGCCACCGGCAGGTTCGGCGACACCGCGGTATGCCTCGGCGAGCTGGATCTCCACGTCGACGTCGCCTACCAGCCCGACCGGCGGTTCTGGCCGTTCCAGTGGATCGAACTGGCGATCTATCTCGGCCTCGGCGCGCTGCTCGTCGCGGTCGGCCTGTGGCGCGTCCAGCGGCGGGCCGCCTAGAGCTCCTGCACGGGGCGGGACAGCAGGCAGAACTCGTTGCCTTCGGGATCGGCCAGCACGACCCAGCTCGCGTCGGGGCTCTGCCCCACGTCGACGCGTCGCGCGCCGAGGGCGAGCAACCGGTCGAGCTCCTCGGCGGTGGACACGCCGTCGGCGCGCAGGTCGAAGTGCAACCGGTTCTTGCCGGTCTTGCCCGCCGGCACGGCCGCCACGTCGATCATGGGCCAGGATCGGTCGGAGGCCGCGATGGTGATCACCTCGTCCTCCTCGTCGACGACCCGCCAGCCGAGGACCGAGCACCAGAAGTCGGCGATCAGTCGGGGTCGGACGGCGTCGATCGCGATGACGGCAAGGCGGCTCGGCATGCCGTCATTCTCGCTCACCCCCGGCGACGCCGCGGGCTCGGTGTGCGGTACGCACGGACGACGCGTGCGTACCGCACGGTGAGCTGTTCGCCCCTGCTCGGCACCGGCGGAGCGGGGAAAGGCGAGGTGTTGAAGGGGCTGCCGCCGACCTGTTACGCGAAATTGAATTCGCTTTCGCGGTGGTGGACAACAACAGGCTTTCGGTCCCACTTAAACGTATATCCCACCCCGGGGCTTGCCACAAGACCCGGGTCCTGCCGCAGAATCGTCGGCCGGACCCGGAAACGGGGCGAGGAAATGGGCGTCAGGCGGGTGCCGGAAATCGCCGGACGGGTGGAGCGGTCGGCCGACGGCCAGAGGGGCGGCGAGCGGATATGAAGACGCCAGAAGGGCACGACCGGGCTGCGGACGCCGGTCGTCCGGGCGGTCGGCGGGGTGCGGCGGAGGACGGCGGCTCCGGGGGTGCCACGACCGTCGAGCGGTACGTGGCGGACCTCCGGGATGTCGACGAGACGCAGGTCGCGACCGCTGGCGGCAAGGGCGCGCAGTTGGGGGCGTTGTCGCGGATCGACGGCATCCAGGTGCCGGCCGGCTTCTGCGTGACGACGGACGCGTTCCGGCGGATCATGGCCGAGGCGCCGTCGATCGACGAACGGCTCGGCCGGCTGTCCCGCCTGGACCCGGAGGACCGGGAGGCGGTCGGCACGCTCAGCGCGGAGATCCGGCGGATCGTCGAAGACGTCGCCGTCCCGGACGACGTGGCGGCGGCGATCACCGGCGCGCTCGCCCGCCTCGGCGACCAGGCCGCCTACGCCGTGCGGTCCAGCGCGACCGCGGAGGACCTGCCGACGGCCTCCTTCGCCGGCCAGCAGGACACCTACCTCAACGTCGTGGGGCAGGCGGCGATCCTGCGACACGTCAGCCGGTGCTGGGCGTCGCTGTTCACCGAGCGGGCCGTGACCTACCGCCGGCGCAACGGCATCGACCACCGCGCGGTCCACATGGCCGTGGTGGTGCAGCAGATGGTGCTCCCGGACGCGGCCGGCATCCTGTTCACGGCCGACCCCGTCACCGGCAACCGGAGGGTCGCCACCGTCGAGGCGAGCTTCGGCCTCGGCGAGGCCCTGGTCTCCGGCCTGGTCAACCCGGACGTCTACCAGGTGCGCGACGGCGAGATCGTCGCCAGGACGGTCGCCGCCAAGCAGCGTGCCGTCCACGCCCTGCCGGCCGGCGGGACGCGGCAGGTGGCGATCGACCCGCGGCGGCGGGAACAGCTGGCGCTGACGGACGCGCAGGTCGTGCGGCTCGCGCGGCTCGGGCGGCGGATCGAGGCACACTTCGGCCGCCCGCAGGACATCGAGTGGTGCCTGGTCGACGACGACTTCCGGATCGTGCAGAGCCGGCCGATCACCACGCTGTTCCCGGTCCCGGCGGCCCGCGACCGGGAGAACCGCGTCTACGTCTCCGTCGGTCATCAGCAGATGATGACCGACGCCATGCGGCCGCTGGGCGTGTCCATGTGGCAGCTGACGGCCATGACGCCGATGCACGAGGCCGGCGGGCGGCTGTTCGTCGACGTCACCCCGAGCCTGGCCGCACCCGCGAGCCGCCCCGGCCTCCTGGAGATGATGGGAAAGGGTGACCCGCTGATCAGGGACGCGCTGGAGACCGTCCTCGACCGCGACGACTTCGTCCTGACGCCCCCGCAGGCCGGTCCCGGCGGCCCGCCGGTCGGCGGCGCGCCCGCCCCGATCGAGACCGACCCGGCCATCGTCACGGAGCTGATCGAGCGCAGCCGGGCCTCCGTCGACGCCCTGCGGCGCGACATCCGGACGAAGACCGGGCCGGCGCTGTTCGACTTCCTGCTGGAGGCCTTCCAGGAGCACAAGCGGGTCCTCGGCGACCCGCTGAGCATGCGGGCGATCATGGCGGGGATGGAGGCCACCTGGTGGCTCAACGACCGGCTGCGGGAGTGGCTGGGTGAGGAGAACGCGGCCGACACCCTCACGCTCTCCGCCCCCGGCAACGTCACCTCGGAGATGGGGCTGGCGCTGCTCGACGTCGCGGACGCGATCCGCCCGCACCCGGAGGTGGTGGCGTTCCTGGAGGGCGTCGACGACGAGGGCTTCCTCGACGAGCTGCCGAAGCTCGCGGGCGGGACCGAGGCGCGCGACGCCATCGCGGCCTACCTCGACGCGTACGGCATGCGATGCGTGGGCGAGATCGACATCACGCGACCGCGCTGGATCGAGCGTCCCACCACGCTGGTGCCCGCCATCCTCGACAACGTCCGGAACCTCGAGCCGGGCGCTCGCGAGCGACGCTTCGAGCAGGGGCGCCGGCGGGCCGAACAGAAGGCACGGGAGGTGCTGCGCCGCCTGCGGGCCCTGCCGGACGGGGAACGGAAGGCGGCGGAGACGAAGCGGATGATCGATCGCGTCCGCACCTTCATCGGCTACCGGGAGTACCCGAAGTACGCCATCATCTGCCGCTACCTCGTCTACAAGCAGGCCCTGCTGGCGGAGGCCGACCGCCTCGTGCGGGCCGACGTGCTCCGCGAGCGCGAGGACATCTTCTACCTCACGTTCCAGGAACTCCACGACGTGGCGCGCACGCACCGGGCGGACGACCAGCTCATCCGCCGGCGGAAGGACGAGTTCAGGTCCCACCGGTCGCTCACGCCACCCCGGGTGCTCACGTCGGACGGTGAGGGTGTCGCGGGGGCGTACCGGCGCGACGACGTGCCGGCCGGCGCGCTGGTCGGCCTCCCGGTCTCCGGCGGGACCGTCGAGGGGCGGGCCCGGGTCGTGCTGGACATGGCCGAGGCGAACCTCGAACCGGGCGACATCCTGGTCACCGCCTACACCGACCCGAGCTGGTCGCCCCTGTTCGTCGCGATCGCGGGGTTGGTGACGGAGATCGGTGGCCTGATGACCCACGGGGCGGTGATCGCCCGGGAGTACGGGCTGCCCGCCCTCGTCGGCGTGGAGCACGCCACCAGGCTGATCCGGGACGGGCAGCGGATCCGCGTGCACGGCGTCGGCGGGTACGTCGAGATCCTGCCCGACCCGCCGGCCGGGGACGGTCGTTCGTAGCCTCCGGGGCCGACGGCCGGGATACGCGGGGTGGCCGGGACGGGCCCCTCCGGACGGCGGGGGGATGGCCGGGTGCGCCGTCAGCCGGCGTCCGGCCGTCCTACGTCCACGGGTCGCGCGCCGTCACCTCACCCGGTCACCTGCCGGCGATGGCCCGTTCCCGCTGTCCTTGATTGTCACCGGTCACTGATGCGAATCCGCCACTCCGTCGGAGGTATTGGTGGAACGATGCAGGGCGTGGGAACTGCGAGGACATCCATGCCTGCCGTCTCGCCGCTTGCCGGCGAGCCGATCAAACGTGCCGATGCCGAGCGGCTCGCGGGAGTGCTGAAGGCATTCGCCGATCCGGCCCGGCTCCGGCTGCTCAGCCTGATCCAGTCCGCCCCGGAGGGCGAGGCGTCCGTCAGTGACCTCACCGCGCCGCTTGGTCTGTCCCAACCGACCGTGAGTCACCACCTGCGGATCCTCACCGAGGCCGGCCTGCTCGAACGCGAGAAGCGCGGGGTCTGGGCCTACTACCGTCTGGTGCCGTCCACGATCAACGCCGTGGCCGACCTGTTGACGCCGCCCCGCAAGCGGGCGACGAAGAGGTCGCGCTGACCGGCGGTCCCTTCCGGTGCGCCGGCGCGACGAGGAGGAGCCCCCACCGCGACGCCCGCACGGCACGCCCCGCCGCTCCCGCGGCTCGCCCCGTCGATCCCTTCACGAGCCGACGAAGCGCCTCTCTTCGGGGGCGCGAGGACGAGGTCAACGGCTCGCCGGCCGCCGCAACGACGCGTCCAGCCTCCGCAGCAGCTCTCCGGCGCGGCCGCCTCCACCCGGGGCGTCCGGGTAACGCGCCAGCACGCTCACCACGACGAGCCCCGCCAGCCCCGCGGCCCTCTCGATGTGGTCGACCCCGACGTCAGGGTCGTCGCCGGCGTCGAGTTCGAGGGCCCGAGCCGCGTGGGCGGCCGCTCCGAGGATGTGCTTGACCTGGGTGGCTCTCGCCAGGGGATGCAGGAACGCCGCGCTGGCCGCGGCGACGGCCGCGCGCGCGGCGTCGCTCGCGGCGGTCTGGCCCGCGTCGCGCGTCTCCTGGTACGCCCGGTTCGCCGCCCACGCGCTGTCGCGGATCGCCTTGCTCCGCCTGGCTCCGTCCGCGAACGCCTGCGCCGCGTCGATCGCGGCTCGCGGGCGCCGGTCGTCGGGACGGGAGCGTTCGAAGATCACCAGTGCGGGCCGCGCACACCGCGCCGCGTAGCCGGCGACGGCGCGCAGCTCAACCATGTCGAGTTCGACCGTCGCGGTCCCTCCTGCCACCATGCCGTAAACGGTATCGCTGAACCGACGGTTGAAACTTCCTCCGCGATACTGCCGGCGCATGGGCGAAACCCTCAA
The DNA here is from genome assembly GCF_053602615.1 of Micromonospora sp. NPDC004336. Classification (NCBI taxonomy): domain Bacteria; kingdom Bacillati; phylum Actinomycetota; class Actinomycetes; order Micromonosporales; family Micromonosporaceae; genus Micromonospora; species Micromonospora sp. NPDC004336. Next base: position 24,482 of record NZ_JBSGDY010000018.1, on the reverse strand, counting down.
GGTGGTGACAGGCCAGGCCGACTTGCCCCGCGCGGGCGCACGCATCGCGGGAAGCCGGAGCGTCGGGCGGTCGGCCCACCCGTCGGTCCGGTACTTCTCAGGCGGCCTCGTGCTCGGTAGCATTCAGGTCGCTTCCCTTGCAGCCATCGGGCGAGCCGACACGGCGAGCTGACCTGGGGAATGTGCATTCCATCCGTTCCCAGGTCACGGAGGCACCCTTCATGTCGTCCCTGCCGCGAGCTGTTCCCTTCACCATCGACGTCCCCGACGAGCTGCTGGCCGACCTGGCCGAGCGGCTGGCCCGCACCCGCTTCCCGCGCCCCACCGCGAGCGGGTGGCGTGCCGGCACAGACCCGGGCTACCTTCGCGAGCTGGTGACCTACTGGCGCACGGCCTTCGACTGGCGCGCCCGGGAACGCGAACTCAACGCGCTGCCGCACTACACCGCCACGCTGGACGAGCGGCGCGTGCACTTCGTGCACATCCGGGCGGCCAGCGGCACCCCCGCTCCGCTGCCGCTGGTGCTCACCCACGGCTGGCCCAGCAGCTTCGTGGAGATGTTGCCGCTGGCGGCGCGGCTGGCCGACCCCGCCGCCCACGGCGGCGAGCCGGACGACGCCTTCGACGTCGTCATTCCGTCCCTGCCCGGCTTCGTGTTCTCGGAACTGCCGAACCACGGCCCGGTGACTCCCCCGGTGGTCGCCGACCTTTGGGCCAGGCTGATGACCGACGTCCTGGGCTACCCCGCGTTCGGCGCGTACGGCGGCGACATCGGCTCCCATGTCACCGGCTTCCTCGGCGCCCGACACCCGCGGCGGGTGGTCGGGATCCACACGCACCACCCGAGCCTGCACCCCGTCCTCGACGACGCCCGCCCGCTGTCCGCAGCCGAGCACGCCTATCTGGAGGCGCGATCCACCGAGCACCACGGCGACGACGACGGCTACGCCGCCATCCAGAGCACCCGACCCGACACCCTCGCCGCGGCCCTGCTCGACTCCCCCGCCGGCCTGGCCGCCTGGATCGTGGAGAAGTACCGGGCCTGGAGCGACTGCGACGGGGACCCGGAATCCCGGTTCAGCAAGGATCTGCTCCTCACCATCGTCACCCTCTACTGGGCCACCGGGACGATCGGCTCGTCCTTCCGGCCCTACTACGACGACTCCCGGACCCCGCCCCTGCGCGATGTCGAGGTGCCGGCGGGGGTCCGGCTCACCGCCGAGGACCGGGACTACCCCCGCGAGTACGCCGAGCGGGTCTACCGCGACCTGCGCCAGTGGCGCGGCCCGCGCCGCGGAGGTCACTTCCTTGCCCTGGAGGAACCCGACCTGCTCGCCGGCGACCTGCGGGACTTCTTCCGGCCGCTGCGCGCCAAGGCGTAGGCCCTCGGCGCCCGTGCTCGTGGGCTGTTCGCTGGGCACGGACCTGGCCCTGCAGCACGCCTGCGAGCACCCCGGGAGCGTCGCCGGGCTCATGTCGACGTCGATGGCCGGCGACGGCGGCGGGGGCCGCCCGCGACGGCCGGCCGGCACGGGACCGCCGAGGGATGCAAGCATGCGCCGATGCAGATCTCCATGTCGGTCCCCTACGACGAGAAACAGCTACGGCGCACGCTCCACTTCCTCCTCCGGCCGCAACTGAAGCCCATCCGCGTCATGGGCTGGCTGTTGATCGTCCTCGGCCTCGCCATGGTGGCCCTGAGGTTGCCGGCGCCGGTCTCCTACGGTGCCCTGGTCCTGGGACTGCTGTTCGTCGTGGCGATCGCGCCGATCACGGTGGCTCAGTCGATGCGGATGCAGTCGGAGGTCATCAAGGACGGATTCCACATCACGTTGGACGACGCGTGGATCACCGTCACCTACCCGCTTGCCGAGTCGCGGTTCCGGTGGAGCGGCCTGGGCCGCGTCATCGAGACCTCCGAGGTCTGGTACGTCATGTTCGGCAAGCTTCAGGCGATCATGATTCCGAAGGCCCCGATGACCGAGGAGCAGCGGGCCGAGTTCGCCGCCTTCGTCGACGGCCTGCGCCCCGCCGTGCGGTGACCGGGCCCGGGGCCGCGGTCGGGCGGGACCGGCCGAGGCCCCGGTGCCTACGTGCCGACGGTGGAATCCGATACGCGGCCCCGCGCGCCCGTGGTGTGCGTACCGTCGTCACGTGGAGGTGCTGCTGCGCGGCGGGCCGGGCGACGGCCAGGTCGTGCCCGGCGGCGGGGAGACCGTCGTCTGGCAGACCTGCCTGTACGAGATCACGACCGAGTACGGCCACCGGCACGGCCGCGACCTGCGAATCTATCGCCACCGCCCCGACTGCTGCGAGCCGTACGGCCGGGGCGCCGAGGACCGCTGCGAATGATCCATTCGGCGGGGTCAGGCCCAGGCGCGGTCGAGGGCGAGCGCCAGCCGCCTGGTCCACTGCGCGGCGGTGCCCGTGACGCCGGGATACTCGTCGGTGAAGTTGGTCCAGTCGACCTGCCAGGACAACACGGTCTCGGCGGTGAACGTGTCGGCTTCGGTGCCGAGCTCCGGCGTCAGGAGCTGCCGGACGAGGGCCCGGTCGACGGTCGTGTGCTCGGCGAGCAGGACCGCGTCGTAGAGGTCCTTGCCCTGCGGGTACATGTCGGTGGCCAGCCACATCAGCTTCCACGCCAGCGCCAGCGGGGCGGGCGCGGCCAGCAGTGGTTCGTCGACGTCGGGCAGCACCAGCACCTCCGGCGGGAGCGGGAGCCGTTCGCCGAAGACGATGTCGACCTGCACGTGGCCGTCCGGCGCGTCCGGCGCGCTGAACGGGATGACGGGGCGGCGTCCGTCCGCTCGTTCGTACGTCCAGATGGCGGACTCGGTGATCGCGTCTGGTCGCAGGCCGGCGCCGGGCGTGGCGCGGACGGCGGTCCTGATCTCGTCGAGCAGCGCCCGGGCGTCGGCGCTGTCGCTGGTGATGGTGTGCGGGGTGACGACGAAGTCGAGGTCGCCCGGCTCGCGGGCGGCGTCGCCGACCCAGGCCGCCATCGTGACGCTGCCCCGCAGGACCAGGTGCCGACCCCAGTCGCTCGCGGCGACGGCCGTCAGGACGTGGCGCATGGCGGCGCGCCGGGCGTCGGTCCAGAGCCGGCCGGTGGCCGCCACGAGGAAGTCGGGCTCGCCGGCCCGGTAGGCGTTCGGGTACTGCTTGAGGGCCGGGTCGAAGGCCGCCCGCTGGCGGACCGTCGGGCCGGCGGGCAGCGGCCGGCAGGTCGGCGGGTAGTGCGGGGTGCCGGCCGGCGCGGACCTCATCCGGGTCTCGCGGTCCCGGGCCCAACCGCTCGCCGTCGGCGTGGGCGAGTCGAGCCAGCCATGGTCGTGGTGGCGGTCGCTGTCGAACACGACGTACTCCTGCTCCACCGCCGTGGGCTCGTGGCCCGCGGCGCGGAGGGTGTCGACGAGCTCGTCCAGCCGCTTCCTCGCCGTGGCCAGGCCGACGCCGTGGCAGCGTTGGTTGACGAACCGTTCCTGCGCGCCGTCGGCCAGCTCCCGGCGGGCGTTGCGGGACAGCCGCGCGCCGTGCGCCGCGACCAGGTCGGTGAGGCCAGCAGATCCGCCACCGCCGGGCGGAACAGCAGCAGTTTGACGTGATGCTCGAAGTACCGGTCGCCCGGCTCGGTGGCGGCCTGCTCGTCCGACTGCGGCACGCCGGCGCACCACGGCGCGGCCTCGATCTTCGAGCGGCACGGGTGGATGTCGGCCTCGCGCAGTTCGCCCTGCCAGCGCCGCACCGCGGCGTGCTGCTCGGTCAGGGTGCCTCGCCCGGTCGGGGTGAGCATCGGTTGCGAGACGTACGCGCCGCGGTCGAGCACGATGTGGACGAACTTCATCCCACGATCGGCGGCGAACGCCGACAGCTTGTCGGCCTGTGCAGCGTGAGCCGTGATGTGGATCTCGAAGTCCCCCGACACCTCAGGCATCGGCGGAGTCCATGGCACGGGACGCAGGCGGGAGAACGCCATTTCCGGATCTGCCACGGCGCCCACCTGCGTCAGGCGTCGGCGATCAGGACGCGGTCGCCGCGGCGCGGCTCCGGCTGGAACATGCCCAGCATGTCCTCGCCCTCGGCGACGACGGCGTCGCGCTCGCCCGTCGTCAGCGCGCGCAGCGGCGTGATCCGCAACGTCGCGGCGCCGTCGTCGGCGGTGACCGCCCAGGTGCCCGCGACCCGGCCGTCGACCAGCAGGAAGCGGGCGCCCGTGACGCTCAGCCCGCGATGCTCGTCGTCGATGACGCGACTGCGGTCGTCGTAGCCGAGCACCGCGTTGTCGAACGCCGGCAGGAATCGCGGCGGCGCCGGGGTCTCGGGGTCGGGCAGCGCGCCGTCGGGCACGTCGAGCAGCTCGCGGCCGCGTTCGTCGCGGAAGGTCCGCAGCCGCGGGCGCAACCGTTGGACGGACTCCCGCAGCCCGCTCAGCCCCGACCAGGCACGGATGTCGGCGGCGGCCGCCGGGCCGTGAGCGGCGAGGTAGCGCAGGACCAGCGCGTCGACGGTGGCCGGCGACTCGGGTTCCAACGGGCGGCCCAACCACGCCTCGACCGTCGTGTTGTGCGCGGCGCCGCGCTGGCCCCAGACGCCGCGGGGTGGCACCTGCACGAGCGGCACCAGTGTGCTGAGCGCGTCGCCGAGCCAGCGCGGCTCCACTCCCGGCCAGCGGTCGGCGATCTCGCGGGCCGCCTCGGTCAGCATCCGCGGCCGCTCCTCGAACACCGGCCGGCCCAGTTTCGCCAGCTCGTCGAGGTCGACGCCGGGCAGCATCCGACGCAGCGTGGACCACATGCGTTTGACCAGCATCGCCTGGTGCACCGGCCGCAGGGCGAGACAGTCGCGGGCGGTGACCAGGTGAAGGGTGCGACGCATCAGCAGCGTGCGGACCGCCCGCCGGCTCACCAGCAGCTCGGCCAGTGCCGGCGGCTGGAAGCCGGCCAGACGGCTCCACAACCCGACGTACGGCTCCAGCGGCTCCTGCGCCTGCAACCCCACGAGGTGCTCGAGGGCGTCGGTGACCGGCATGTCGTGCCGCCGCAGCAGGAGCTGGCGGGCCAGGAGCGCCCGGTTGAGGGCGCGGCGGTCGAGCGTGCTCATGGCGGCGACGATATCGCCCACCCCGGACACTCTCCCCGAGGTAGTCCGGTGGATCCGCCAGACCGGCGGGGTGCTGACGCAGCCGGCGGCGGACGGTCTGCGGATGGAGGTGCAGCTCGACCGCGTCGGCGTCGGCGTCGGCGTTCATGTTCTCCTGCAGCAGGGCGAGCGGGGTGCCGGCCGGCGGTTCCCGCTGGCTGTCGCGCACCTTCGACAGCGGGCGCAGGCGACGCCGCACCAGCGCGGCGAGCATCTCCTCGTCCTGGAGAGGGTCAGGGTGGCGAGGTGGTCGCCGCCGCACCACGCGGTTCCGGCGGGCCGCCCCACGACCCGGGGCGGGCAGGGTGGCTCCGGCGCGGGCGCCGGAGCCGGCCGGCCGGCCCGCGCACGCTCCGGCCAGCGCCGTCCGTGTCGCGCCGCAGCGGGCCGGCCGGCGGGCGTGGCCGCGACGTCAGACGGTGATGACCACCTTCGCCCGTGCGTGTTCGGCTTCGAGGTAGCGGATGGCCCGAGGCACCTCGTGGAGCGGATAGGTCCGGTCGATGACCGGGGTGAGCCGGCCGGCCTCGGCGTGGGCGCGGAGCGCGTCGAGGTGCCGCCGGTCGGGTGTCGCCGTGAGGGTGACGACGCGGTGCCGGGCGAGGGGCGCCAGCAGCCGGCCGCGCGCGAGCAGCCAGACCGGCCCGACGAGGCTGCCGCCGCGGTAGACGCCGCCGCCGGAGAGCACCAGCGTCCCGGTCGGGGTCAGCGCCCGCCGCAGCGCGGCGAGGGAACGGTTGCCGACGAGGTCGAACACGACGTCGTGGCGGCGCGGCTCGCGGGCGAAGTCCGCGCGGGTGTAGTCGACGACGTGGTCGGCGCCGAGGGAGCGGACCAGGTCGACGTTGCGGGTGCTGCACACCCCGGTCACGGTCGCGCCGAGCGCCTTGGCCAGTTGCACCGCCAGGGTGCCGACGCCGCCCGAGGCGCCGTTGACGAGGACGCGGTCCCCGGCCTCGACCCGCCCGACGTCGCACAGTCCTGTGAGGGCGGTGGTGCCGGCCAGCGGCAGGGCGGCGGCCTGCTGCGGTGTCAGGTTCGCCGGCATCGGCGCGACCGTGGTCTCGGGGACGCACACGTACTCGGCGAACGCGCCGTTGGCGTCGCCGAGGTCGCCGAAGACGGGGTCGCCGGGGCGCAGCCGTCGCACGTGGGCGCCGACGGCCTCGACCCGGCCGGCGAAGTCGCGGCCACGGATGCGGGCCCGGGGCCTCGACAGGCCCATCGTCAGCCGGGCCAGTCGCGGGTCGCCCCGCATGGCATGCCAGTCGTACGCGTTCAGCGCCGCCGCCTCGACCCGGACGAGCACCTCGTCGGCGGCGGGCGCCGGCGTGGGGACGTCCGCGAGCGTGAGTGTCTCCGGCGGGCCGTATCGGTCCTGGACGATCGCCTTCATGTCCCCTCCCCTGGTGTACGCCGTACACCTGAGGATAGGTGTACGGCGTACACCCGTCAAGGCGGATAGGGTCGACCCGCTGCCGAGAGACGGGGACGAGATGGCCGAGACGCTGCGCCGGGCACCGCTGAGCAGGGACCGGATCCTGCTCGCGGCCGTGGCGCTCGCCGACGAGGCCGGGATCGAGTCCCTCAGCATGCGCAACCTCGCCCAGGATCTGGGCGTCGTGCCGATGGCCCTCTACAAGCACGTGGCCAACAAGGACGAGCTGCTCGACGGCATGATCGACGTGGTCGTCGGCGAGATCGACCCGCCCGAGCCGGACGCCGACTGGAAGCACGCCCTCCGCCGGCGCGTCCTCTCGGCGCGGCAGGCGCTGCGGCGCCACCCCTGGGCGCCGCTCGCGATCGAGTCGCGGAACATGGCGACGCCGGCCGTCCTCGCCTACCTCGACTCGACGGTCGGCACGCTCCTGGCCGGCGGGTTCTCCACCGATCTCGCCCACCACGTGATGCACGCGCTGGGCAGTCGGATCCTGGGCTTCAGTCAGGAGCTGTTCGACGCGTCCCGGCGCGCCGGTCGCTCCGGCGCGACCGATCCCGATCCACCGGCCGCCCTGCCGCCGGAGGCCGCCGCCCGGTTCCCGCACCTCGCCGAGATCGCCGCCGCGGCGTCCCACGACGACGGGTCGGTCGTGGGGCAGGGCTGCGACGACCAGTTCGAGTTCGAGTTCGCGCTGGACCTGCTGCTGGACGGCATCGAACGGCTGCACCGCCAGGGCTGGACCTCGTCGCACCGGCCCCGCTGAGCCGGTCGCACCGGCTCCGGCCGATGGCGGACCGCGGCCGTCGCCCTACCCCGGCGGGAGGCCGGCGGGTCGGGACACCCAGGGCCGCTGAGTATCCGTGCCCAGGTGCATGGTGGCGGACGTTCCTACCCTTGACGCGTGGTGATGACCTTCCTGCGCCAGTGGACGCTGCGGTTCGCGAGCTTCTCGCTGACCGGCCTCTATTCGCTGCACCAGGTCCATCCGGCGGTGTGGCGGTTCATGGCGCGCAACTACCGGCCGTACATGAGCCGCTTCGCCCGTCTGCACGCGTGGATGACCTGCCAGTTCGCCGCGATCGACGTGCCCGCGTACGGCGACTTCCTGCGGCGCAACGGATGGCGGTTCCGCTGGTTCGACCTGTCGTCGTACCCGCCGACGGACAAGCAGTCGTACGTGACGGCGTACCCGGAGGCCCAGCGCTGCTGGCACGGCGAGATCGAGATCGCCGGCAGCGTCGTCGACGAGTCCTCGGGCTCGTCCGGCCAGCCGTTCAACTGGATCCGCAGCCGCCGCGAGCTGCGCTCGGTGCACAAGAACCTGGCCGGCTACGCGACGATGGTGTTCCCGTCGAAGCGGCGCTTCGTCATCAACGCGTACTCGATGGGCGCCTGGGCCACGGGCACCAACACCGGCATCGCGATGGCCAAGATCGCCATGGTGAAGAACACCGGCCCGGACCTGCAGAAGATCGCCGACACGCTGCGCTACTTCGGGCCCGGCTTCGAGTACATCGTCACCGCGTACCCGCCGTTCCTCAAGCACCTGCGCGACAAGCTCGACGCCGAGGACTTCCCCTGGGGCGAGTACCGGATCAGCGGTCTGGTCGGCGGCGAGGGGATGACCGAGGCGCTGCGCGACTACCTGGAGGAACGCTTCCTGAAGGTACGCTCCGGCTACGGCGCCAGCGACCTCACCATCGGCATCGCCGGGGAGACCGACCTCACCGTCTGGGTCCGCCGCCGGCTGCGCACCGACGCCGACGTGCGGGCCGCCCTGCTCGGCCCCGACGAGCACCGGCTGCCGATGGTGTTCCAGTACAACCCGCTCGAGACGTACCTGGAGACCAACGCCGAGCACGAGGTGATCTGCACGATCAACTCGACGGCGGTGCTCAACCCCAAGGTCCGCTACAACATCGGCGACGAGGGCCGACTGGTCGCGTACCCCGACGTGCTGGCCGCGATCGGCGACCCGGCCGCGCGGCGCGACGCCGAACGCGCCGCGCGGACCGACCGGATGCGGCTGCCGCTGCTGTTCCTGTTCGGCCGCAAGGACAGCACGATCTCCTACATGGGCGCCAACATCTACCCGCAGGACGTCGAGTACGGCCTCTACGCCGGCAATCCCCTCGCGCACCTGCTGCAGAGCTTCTGCCTGGAGCTGGCGGAGCACGCCGACCTGGAGAGCCGGCCGGTGGTCAACCTGCAACTGCGCGAGGACGCCGCGCTCGGCCCCGACGAGCGGCTGGCCCTCGCCGAGACCTGCCGGGACGGGGTGCTGCGCCACCTCTCCCAGGCCAGCCGGGACTTCGCCGAGTCCCTCGCCGAGGACCCGTCCGCGGCCGACCTGCGGGTCCGGGTCCACGACCACGGCACCGGGCCGTTCGCCGGCACGGCATCCAAGATCAAGAATGTGTACCTGGTGAGGGGTGCGACGACGTGAGGACCTCCGACTTCTCCGCCGCGCCGCCCGTCGGCCAGGCGACCGCCATGTTCGTCGGCGCCACCCGCTACCGGGGGCCGCGCTCGATCCTCACCCTCACCCGCACCTGGTTCCGGATGGTGCGGCAGATGAGGCGGATGGACGGATACCGGTGGCACACCGTGTACTACCAGTTCCCGTTCACGCTCGGCACCATCGCGTTCTTCAGCGACCGCGACGCGCTGCTCAAGTTCGCCCGCAGCCGCCACCACCGCGACCTGATGTGCTGGGTCACCGACCACGGCACGCGCAACGCGACCGGCGGCTACATCCGGCTGTACAACGCCGAGCCCGAGGGCTACAGCAACGGCGTCTGGCGCGCCGAGGGCGACGCGATGGCGCACATCCCGACCTTCACCCCGCTGTCCACCGAGACGGCCGGCCCGCCGGTGCACCGCGGATGAGGGTGACCCCGGTGCGGTCGCGGGCCGACCTGCGGGCGTTCGTCGACTTCCCGCTCCGCCTGCACCCGACCGACCGGTACGTGCCGCTGCTGTCGTCGGTGATCGCCGCGCACCGCCGTACCGCCGAGCTGTTCCTGGTCCGCGACGCGCGCGGCGCGGTGGTGGGGCGGACCAGCGTGCACCGCAGCGCCGCGTTCGACGCCAGGGTCGGGCCGCGGCAACTGTTCGGGCACACCGAGTTCGTCGACGACGACGCGGTCTTCGCCGCCATCCTGGACACGGTCGAGGCCAGGTCGGACGGTCGGCCGCTGTTCGGCCCGGTCGCGTTGCTGCCCAACCAGACCGGCGGGGTGATCACCTCCGGCTTCGCCGAGCGCGGCTTCGTCGACTCGGCCTGGAACCCCGCCTACTACCCCACCACGTACGAGCGGCACGGCTTCCGGCGCCGCTTCGAGGCCGACACCTGGCTGGTCGACCTGCGTGGCGGGGCTTCCGCGCCCGCCCCGACCGCCGCCCCGGTCTCGTCTCCGGTCCCCGTCCCGGTCTCGTCCCCGCTCCCCACCCCGGTCGCCGCCCACCCGGATCACGGGTTCCGCTTCGACGACGCCCGCATCGCCACGGAACGGCTCGTCGTCCGGCACGGCTCGCGGCGGCACTTCCGCCGGCAGCTGCCGATCCTGCGGGAGCTGCTCAACGCCAGCTTCGCGCAGCTCGGCTACTACACCGAGATCTCCGCCGCGCAGCTGGCCGAGCAGACCGACGGCCTCGCGTACCTGCTCGACGAGGGGTTGCTGCTCTGGCTGGAGAAGGCCGGCCGGCCGATCGCGTTCGTCGTGGCGGTGCCGGACATCTCCGAGTTCCTCATGGCGGTCGGTGGCCGGCTCGGCCCGCTCAACCAGCTCCGCCTGCTGGCCACCCGCGCCCGGTACCGCCGCGACGCGGTGCTCATCGTCAAGGGCACCGTGCCCGAGGAGCAGGGCAGGGGGTATCTGACCCTGCTGTCGCGGCAGTTGCACCGCAACCTCGCCGCCGGTGGCTACCGGATGCTGCGCAGCACCTTCGTCGAGCGCGGGAACGCCGCCTCGGCCGCCCAGTACCGGCGCGCCGGCGGACGGCCGCTGCACGGGTACACGTTCTACGAGCGGGCATCGGCATGACCTGGGTCGAGCGGCTACGGGCGCACGAGGCGGTCTGCCGCCGGGCGCCGAGCGCGCACAACACGCAGCCGTGGCGCCCCGGGTACGAGGCCGACCAGATCGTCATCGACGTCGACCCGGCCCGCTCGCTGCCCGACTCCGACCCGACCGGCCGCGACCTCGGCCTCGGGATCGGCGCGTTCGTCGAGACGTGCCTCGTCGTCGCCGCCGACCTCGGCCTCGACGTCACGGCGGTGCCCGGTCCCCGCCTGGTCGCCGCGACGCACCGGTACCCGACCCCGTTCACGATCGCCGACATCGAGGCCCGGCGGGTCGCCCGCGGCCCGTACGCGGCCGGGCCGCTCGACGCGGCCGCGCTCGCCGACCTCGAACCCGGCTTCGTCCACCTGCCGGCCCGGGAGCTCGCGCGCGACCTCGCGGTCGCCGACCGCTGGCAGTTCGACACCCCGGCCGTCGCGGTCGAGCTGCGCGACTGGCTGCGCCTGGACCCGCGCCATCCGCGCTACCACCTCGACGGTCTCACCGACCGGGCCCTCGTCCTGTCCCGGTTCGAGGCGCGGTTCCTGGCCGCCGCGCTGCGCGCGTATCCGGTCGCCCGACGGCTGGGGCTCGCGGCGCTGCTGGCCGCAAGCGGCCGCAACCTCCTGCGGTACGACGGCAGCGTCCTGGTCATGCTGGCGGAGGGCGAGGACCACGTCACCGCGGGACGGCGCCTCCTGCGCGCCTGGCTGACCCTCGCCCGGCACGGCCTGGCGGTCCATCCGCTCAGCCAGCTCATCGACTGCCCGGTGACCGCCGCCCGGCTCGCCGAGCGGGTGGGCGGCCAGCCGCTCGCGGTGTTCCGGGTCGGCCGGCCCCGCACCGAGCCGCCCCGCTCGGCCCGGCTTCCCGCGCGCGGCCGGGCCGCTTAGCGCGACCGGCGGCGGCGGAAGGGCGCCCTCGACGCGGGAGCCGTACCCGCGTTCCCCCTCCGCCGCCGCGTCGGGGCGGCTACTCGGTGCGCAGGGCGACGGCGGTGCGGGTACGGGCGGCCCAACCGGCCGGCAGGAGCGCGCCGGCGACGGCGATGAGCAGGCCGCCGAGACCGAGGAGCAGCAGCGTGGTCGGCCGGTGGACGTCGGTGACGGAGGCGGGCAGATTGATGCCGGCGCGGTGGCCCATCGCGGGGATGACCGCCCGGTGCACGGCGATGCCGGCCGCGACCCCGATCGCGCCGCCGGCCAGCCCGGTCACGGCCACCGACGCGACGACCATCGCGACGGTCTGCCGGGGTGTCATGCCCAGCGCCTTGTGGATACCGAGGTCGCGGACCCGTTCGCGGGTGTCGAGCACGACCATGTTCAGCACGCCCATGGCGGCGACCGCGACCAGCATCAGGGTGAGCAGGGCGGCCAACGCGTCGAGGAGCACGATGGTGCCGTTGCTGCCCGTGGGCCCTTCCGGCGCCGCCGTGAAGCCCGAGGTCGCCAGCGCCTCGTTCAGGCCGGCGACGTACCCGGTCACGTCGGCGCCGTCGGCCAGGCGGATGTGGTAGCTCGCGGCGGTCAGGTTCGGCTTCGTGGCGGCGAACGTCGCGGCGTCGGCGAACATCAGCAGGTTGTTGGTCGGGTGGAACACCTCGCCGACGATCCGGACCGACACCGCCCTGCCGTGGTCGGTCACCACGACGCTGTCGCCGATCCGGGTGCCGGTCGCGGTCAGGAACGTGCTGGGCACCGCCGCCTCCCCGGGGCGCGCGAACCACCGGCCGGAGACGATCTCGTAGCCGCCCCAGGAGGCGTCGCCGGTGAAGGCGTCGAGGCGGGCGAAGCCGGTCGTCCCGGCGACGGCGACCTGGGTGGTGGCGACGCTGTAGTAGCCGCCCGTCCCGGGTTGCGCCTCGATCGCCGCGGCGATCGTCGCGGCCTCGTCGGCGCTCAACGCGCGCGGCCCGGCGTTGGGGGCAGGTGCGGTTCCGGGCGGCGGCGCGAAGGTGTCGATGACGACGTCGGCGGCGGCGTGGTCCTTGGCGGTCTGCACCCGGTCCAGTGAGGCCGCCGCGCCGACGGCGAAGGTGACCGTGGTGGCGCCGAACGTGATCGCGGCGAGCACCGCGGCGGCGCGGCCGGGCCGGGCGAACGGGTGGGCCAGTCCGAGGCTGACCGGTCGCGGCAGCGGGAGTCGGGCGGTCAACCGGGCGGCCCACTGCCCACGGCCGGGACGGGGCGTACGCCCGACGGCGATCGCGTCGACGGTGCGGAGCCGGCCGGCCCGCAGCGCCGCGACCCACGCGGTCAGCGCCACCATGCCCAGCGCGCCGACGACCACGACGGCGTCGACCCACCAGGTGACGCCGGTGTCGGTCGTGCCGTAGAGCTGGTCGGTGTCGGCCAGCACCGGGACGGCCAGGAGATTCCCGGCCAGGACCCCGGCCGCGACACCCGCCGCGGCCGGAACGAGCGCCTGGGCCACGTACGCCCGCACGACCTGCGCGGGGGTGAACCCGACGGCCTTGAGGATGCCGATCCGTCGCGTCGCGGTGCCGACGGCGCCGGCGATCACGGTGCCGACGACGAGCACGGACATCACCAGCCCCAGTGCCCCGAACGCGACCAGGAACGGCACGAACAGCGCGATCTCGCGCTCGTTGGCGTCCTTGACGGTGAGCCACGACTGCGCGCCGACCAGCGCCTGCGGTCCGACGACCGCGACCACCGCCGCCCGGCCCCGGTCGACGTGCGCGGCGGTGTCCGCCTCGGCGAAGCGGTAGAGCATCTGGTGGCCGCCGGCCGCGCCGGGCGCGGTCAACGTGGCGACGTCGGACGGCGACACCCAGGCGTCGGCGGTACGGCTGACCGACCGGGCGACGCCGACCACCGTCAGCGTCGGCTGCCCCGGCAGGTCAGGGAAGCGCAGGGCGGTGTCCAGCGGGGACGCCGCGGCAGGATGGTCGGCGGAGAGCACGATCTGGCCGGGGCCGCTGACCCAGCGTCCCTGGCTCAGCGGCACCCGGTCGACGGCCCCGTCGGGCGTCGCGCGCCCGACGACCGTCAGCGGCGGCAGGTCGATCCCGGCGGCGTCGCGCGGCGTGGCGGTCACGGTCGGGAACGGGCCGGCGGACGCGACGACGCCGTCGGCCCGCGCGGAGGCGGCCAGCCGCGCGGCCGTCGTCTCGTCGGCGTCGAACCGCGCCGCGAGGTGCGCGCCGTCCTGCTGGGCGAACGCGCGGTCGAACGGCCCCGTGGAGGCGGCCACCAGTGACCCGCCGAGCACCGACGCGGTCACCGCCATCATCGTGGCCAGCCCGATCACCACGGTCTGCACCCGTCGGCGTGTCACGCCCGAGCGCACCACGCGGCCCGTCGCGCTCATCGGGCCCGCCCCGCCGCGACGGCTCGGGTGTCGTCGGCGACGACCCGGCCGTCGACGAGCCGGATCGTGCGGGTCGCGCACGCCTGCGCCAGGGCGAGGTCGTGGGTGACCAGCACGATGGTCTGGCCGCCGGCGTGCAGGTCGTTGAGCAGCCGCCTGACCTCCGCGCCGGAGGCGGTGTCCAGCGCGCCGGTCGGCTCGTCGGCCAGCAACAGCGCCGGCCGGTTCATCAGCGCCCTGGCCACCGCCACGCGTTGCCGTTCGCCGCCGGAGAGCCGGCCGGGATAGGCGGCGGCGTGCCGGGCGACGCCGAGCGAGTCCAGCAACTGCCCGGCGCGGCGGCGGGCCGCGCCGCGCGCCGTGCCGGAGAGCTGCGCGGGCAGGACGACGTTGTCGATGACGGTCAGGTCGTCGAGCAGGTTGAAGAACTGGAACACCATGCCGATCTTGTCGCGTCGGTAGCGGGCCGAGCCGGCCTCGCTGAGCTTGTCGACGCGTACGCCGTCCACCGTCACGGTGCCGCCGCTGGGCCGGTCCAGGCCCGCGATCAGGTTGAGCAGGGTGGACTTGCCGCTGCCGGACGGCCCGAGGATGGCGACGGCCTCGCCGGGCGCGATGCTCAGCGTCGTGTCGTGCAGCGCCGGCGGCCCCTCGTCGTACCGGCGCGTCACGCTGCGCAGCTCGATGGCTGGCACGGTCATCGTCGTCCCCCTCGGCGTGCTGTCTTCGCTGGTGGACGACGCTAGGCGCGGGCGGTGGCCGGACGCGTCGGCCCGGTGGGCGATCTTCGGCGGCCCGGCAGGGACGAGGGGGACCGGCGTCATCCTTGCGGCCTACGCTTCCGGCGTGAGCCCGATGGATCTTCAGACCGATGCCGTCGGCCTCGGGACGCGGCCAGAATGAGCCGGGTGACCGACGCGGCGACGACGACGCATCCGCGGCCGTGGCCGGGCCGGCTGCTGCGGCCGTCGGGTCCGTTGCCCCGGCCCGCCCGGCGCAGCCTCGTCCTCGACGCGATCCTCGCGCTCGGCCTCGCCCTCGTCGCGATCCAGGCCGGCTACGGCGTCCCCTTCCCCGCTCCGGCCGGCGACGTCGCGGTGCCGCACCGGCCGGACCCTCCGCAACCGCCCGTGTCGTCGGGGCCGGCGGAGACCGTCGAGACGTTCGCTCCGGCGCTGGCCCAACACCACCTCGTCTGGGCGGTCGTCATGCTGATCGTCGCGGCGCCACTGGCGGTACGGCGCCGTTATCCGTTGGCGGCGCTGTGGATCGTCATCGGCACGGCCGCGGCGGTGGCCGTGGTGACCGACGACCGGGCCACGCTGCGGTTCTCGTTCTATGCCTGCGTCCTCGCCGCGTACAGCGCCGCGGTCTACAGCCCGTACCGGCTGCCCGCGCTGGCGAGCCAGGCCGCGGCGGCCCTGCTGTACGGCAGGCTCCAGTCGTCGTCGCCACTGCCCACCGTCTCCTCCGACGCCGTACCGTTCCTGGTGCTGATCCCCATCGCCATCGCGACGGACGGACTGCGCAGGTGGCGACGCCGGGCGGAGGAGGAACGCGCGCGGACGGCCGCGCTGCGACGCGAACGGCGGGAGGCGCTACGCCGCGCCGCCGAACAGGAACGCGCCCGCATCGCGCGGGAACTGCACGACGTGGTGACCCACAACGTGAGCATGATGGTCATCCAGGCCGGCGCCGCCCGCCGGGTGATGGCCGCCGACCAGGAGCAGGCCCGCGAGGCGTTGCTCGCGGTCGAGGCCGGCGGCCGGGCGGCGATGTCCGAGCTGCGCCACGTGATGGGGCTGCTGACGATGAGCGCCGACGGCCCCGACCCGGCCGGCGCCGCCGACCTCGCGCCGCAACCCGGCCTCGATGGGCTGGACGCACTCGTCGCCGGCGTACGGGCCGGCGGCGTGCCGGTCGAGCTGCGCGTGACCGGGCGGCCGGGTGCCGTGCCGTCGGGGATCCAGCTGGCGGCCTACCGGGTGGTGCAGGAGGCGCTGACGAACGTCGTCAAGCACGCGCCGGGCGCGTCCGCGACCGTCGTCGTCGACCAGCACGCCGGGCACCTGCGCGTGGAGGTGGTCGACACCGGCGGCGCGGAGCGGGCGCCAGCGGCGACGGGCAGCGGACGCGGGCTGGTCGGGCTCCGGGAACGGCTCGCCGTCTACGGTGGAACCCTGCACAGCGGGCCGTGTCCCACCGGCGGCTACCGCGTCCACGCGCAGATCCCCCTGGAGGCCTCGTGACCCCGCCGTTGCGCGTCGTGATCGCCGACGATCAGGCGTTGGTCCGGGCCGGCTTCCGGATGATCCTGAACAGCGACGGCATCGACGTGGTCGCCGAGGTCACCAACGGCAGCGAGGCGGTCGACGCCGTCGGGCGCACCCGCCCCGACGTGGTCCTCATGGACGTCCGGATGCCCGAACTCGACGGCCTGGAGGCCACCCGGCGCATCCTCTCCGCCGCCGCCACCGACCGGCCGAGCGTGATCATGCTGACCACCTTCGACCTCGACGAGTACGTGTACGCGGCGCTGGCCGCCGGCGCCAGCGGATTCCTCCTCAAGGACGTCAGCCCCGAACACCTGCTCGCCGCCGTCCGGCTGGTCCGCACCGGCGACGCGCTCCTCGCTCCCGCGATCACCCGCCGCCTCGTCGAGCGGTTCGCCCGCCGGCATCACGGCGGGACGACCACGACCCCGCACGACCTGGCCGCCCTGACCGCACGCGAGCTCGAGGTGCTGCGCCTGCTGGCCGAGGGTCTCAACAACGCCGAGGTCGCCGGTCGACTCACCGTCTCCGAGGCGACGGTGAAGACCCACGTGGCCCACATCCTCGCCAAACTCGGGCTCCGCGACCGCGTCCAGGCAGTCGTCCTCGCCTATCGGACGGGGCTGGTCGGCCCGGCGGCGTCGCCCTAGCCCCGCCGGTCGTGGTCGAGGCACGCGGCGGTCGGAGGCCGAGCGGAGGGCAGGGGCGCGGGAGCGTCGGGCGGCGTCAGTCGGGCAGGTCGGCGATCCGCGTCGATATCGTGCGCAGCACCGCTAGTTCGTCCGGACTCAGGTGGTCGAGGAAGCGCGCCCGTACGGAGACGACGTGGTGCGGGGCGGCTTCGGCCAGCACCCTGAAGCCGTCGTCGGTCAGGCGCAGGATGCAGCCGCGCGCGTCCTGCGGATCGGGCTCCTTGTCGACCAGGCCCCGCGCCTGCATGCGGGTGGCGTGGTGGGACAGCCGGCTGCGTGACCACTCCATCTTGGCGGCGAGGTCCTTGAGCGCCCACCGCCGGTTCGGCTTCTCCGACAGCGTGCTCAGCACCTCGTAGTCGGCCGGCGACAGCCCCGAGTCGCGGGCCAGGTCCCGGCTGAACCGGGCCGGCAGCGCGATCAGCATGCGCCGGAACGCACGCCACGCGTGTTCCTCGTCCTCACTCAACCATGCGGTGTTCACCCGGTCACTCTAACGCTCATTGACACGTCACAGAAGCCTCGTCTAAAGTATGTGACATGTCATCGAACGCATCGACCGCGCCACTGAACGTGCTCGTCATCGTCGCAAGCACCCGCCCCGGACGACTCGGGCCGGCCATCGCCGACTGGTTCGCCCAGGCGACCCTCCCGGCAGCCGCGACCGCCGGGGTCACCCTCGACGTCGCGGACCTCGCCGACATCGGGCTGCCGCTGCTCGACGAGCCCGAGCACCCCTCCAGCGGCGTCTACGCACACGAGCACACCCGTGCGTGGAGCCGACGCGTCGCCGCGGCCGACGCCTTCGTCGTGGTGACCCCCGAGTACAACTTCGGCATGCCGGCGACGTTGAAGAACGCCTTCGACTTCCTCTACCACGAGTGGGCGTGGAAGCCGGTGGCGTTCGTCAGCTACGGCAACACCTCGGCCGGCACCCGCGCCGTGCAGATGGCCAAGCAGGTCGTCACCACCCTGAAGATGATGCCCATCGGCGCCACCGTCGCCCTGCGCCTCGCCGACAGCGTCCAGGACGGGCAGGTGCTGCGGTCCGACAGGCTCGACGACACCGCCCGCGGCGTGCTGTCCGAGCTGGCCCGGGTGGCCACGGCGATGCGGCCCCTGCGCGCCGCGCCCGACAGCGCAGCCGCCGTGACGACCGGGCCGGTCGACGGGCTCAGGCTGGCCGCGGCCCAGCCCGACGACCTCGCCGAGCTGCTCGTGCTCCAGCGGTGCTGCTGGGTGCAGGAGGCCCTCGCCAACGACACCCTCGACCTGCCGCCGCTGCGGGAGACGCTCGACGAGCTGCGCGAGTCGCTGTCGACCTGGCAGGTGTGGTGCGTACGCCGGCACGGGCGCCTCGTGGCGGCGGTCCGCGCCCGGGTGCACGAGGGCGCGTGGCTGATCGGCCGCCTCATGGTGGCCCCCGACCAGGCCGGGCAGGGCATCGGCGGCTGGCTCCTCTCCCACGTCGAGCAGCAGGCCCCCGGGGAGACCACGCGGTACGAACTGTTCACCGGCGAGGGCAGCACCGACAACATCAAGCGGTACCAGCGCGCCGGCTACGCCCTCGCCAACGACGAGAGCACCCCGCAGGGCAGCGTCCGCCTGACCAAGCGGCGGCAGCCGGCCGGCGACGCCGGGTGACGCGGCGGAGTGGGTGACCGGGCGGCGGCCGGGCTGACCGGCACGGGTCACGACACGCGGGACCGGGCGGGCGGACGACCGAGCGTCGTCGGTCCGCCCGAGCCGTCGCCGGGCGGGGCGCAGACCCGCCTCGGTCGGGCCCACGCACGGGTCGGCCCGGTGCGGTGGCGCCCGCGCCGGGTGGGTGCGCCGCCGCCGTACCCTGCCCGCCGGGCGGGTCGACGCGGACCGGCAGGGGCGGGCAGGATGCGGGCATGACGACTATGTCGGACGGCGTACTGGCGGACCTCGGGCTGGTGGGCGTCGCCGGGCCCCGGCTGGTCGGAGACCCACAGCCGGCGGTGCTGGCGTCGCCGCTCGCGGTCGCCGACTGCGCGATCGGGTCCGTGGCCGCCTGTCTCGCGGCCGCCGCCGATCTGGCTCTCGTGCGCACCGGCCGCCGGCCCGACATCGCACTCGACACGGACCACGTGGCGGCGGCGATGCGCAGCGAGGTCTGGCTTCGCGACGCGGACGGGCGGGGAATCGACGGCTTCGCTCCGCTGTCCCGACTGTGGCGGGCCGCAGACGGTTGGGTACGCACGCACGCGAACTACCCGTGGCACCGGGCGGCCCTGCTGGCGGCTCTCGGCGTCGACGACGACCGGGACGCCGCCGTCCAGGGGCGGGTGGCCAACGCGATCGCCGCACGGCCGGCGGTGGAGGTCGAGCGCGACGTGTACGCCGCGGGCGGGCTGGCCGTGGCGGCTCGCACCCGGGCCCGGTGGCGGGCGGACGGCCAGTCCGGTGCGACGGTGACGTCTCCACTCGTGGGCATGGCGCCGCTCGGCCGTGGGTCCCTGCCGCTTGGCGGACCGGGGCCGCTTCCGGCGTCGGGAGTGCGGGTGCTCGACCTGACACGGGTCATCGCCGGCCCGGTCGGCACCCGCATGCTGGGCGCGCTCGGCGCCGACGTGCTACGCCTCGACGATCCGCGCCGCCCGGAGTTGCCGCTGCACGCCGTCGACGGAGTGATCGGCAAGGCGAGCGCCGCTCTGGACGCCAGCACGGAGAGCGGCCGTCAGGTGCTGCATCGCCTCCTCGACCAGGCCGATGTCCTCGTCACCGGCTACCGGCCCGGAGCGCTGCGCCGTCTCGGCCTGGAGCCCGACCAGGTTGCCGACCGGCACCCCGGCACCGTCGTCGTCATGCTCTCGGCCTGGGGAACGGAGGGAACCTGGGGCGCCCGGCGCGGTTTCGACAGCCTGGTGCAGGTCGCCACCGGCATCGGCTGGGCCACGAGCACGGATGGCAGCAGACCCGGCGCGCTGCCGTGCCAGTTGCTCGACCACGCCACCGGCTACCTCGTCGCCGCCGGCGCACTGGCCGCGCTGGGCCGACGCGCCCGCACCGGCGAGGCCACCCATGTCTCCGTGTCCCTCGCCCGGACGGCACAGTGGCTGCTCGACCAGGAGGGCACGCCGGCCGGGCCCGGCGCGGACGACGACCCGAAGCGCAGCGCCGACACCTACCGGACGGCCCTCGGTAACGGGTGGAGCGCGATCAGCCCACCGGGCCGGCTCGACGGCCACCCGCTGAGCTGGCCTCACCTGCCGCCCGCCTACGCACAATCCCCGCCCGTGTGGAGCTGAACGCCCGCCGCGATCGTCGCGCGAGGCTGGTCCCGCTGCTGGGGGCGGTGGCCGTGATCGGGGCCGGCGCGGCCACGGGCGCCCTCTTCGGCTACGGGTTCACGTTCGCCTGGGTCGTGCACTTCGCGCTGATGGCCTGGATCACCGGATGGATGCGGCAGGCGCAGCCCGCGCTCTCGGGCGGCTACTGGCGGGCTCGCCCCTGGGAGCCCGCTCTGCACCGACGGCTCGGCGTCTGGTGGTACGCCCGCCTGCTACGCCGACTGGGCTGGGAACGGGTCGTCCGCGGCCAGCGCTCCTTCGACGGCAGCCGCTCCGGTCTCGCGGCGCTGGCGCGCGACACCCGGCGTTCCGAGTTCGCCCACCTGGTGCTCGCCTCGATCGGGCTGGGACTGGCCGGGGCCGCCCTGCTGTCGGGGGCCCGGGGCGCGGCGGGCTGGCTCGCGGTACTCACCGTGTTGTTGCACGTCTACCCGGTCCTGCTCCAGCGGGCGGTGCGGGCCCGGGTCGAGCGGGTCGCCACCGCCGCCGAGCGGGTCTGACGGCGCGTGGACCAGGTCGTACGCCCGCGACCACTCGTCGTCGACGCGGCACCGGTGCCGGTGGCCCGGATCCCGGTGGTCGTCGTGGCCGCACGCGAGGCGGGGGCCGTCACCGCAGGAGCGGGGCGAGACCGTCGAGGAGGCGCTGGAGGCCGAACTCGAAGAGTGTGTCCAGGTTCCAGACCCCGTCGTCGGCGGCGATGAAGCGGGCCAGCAGCGGGAGCCGCCCGTCGGCCAGGACCGCGCCGATGCGTCCTTCCTGGGCCTCCAACCACTGGGCGTCGGTCAGGCCGCTGTCCTGCTCGGCCTGCGCCTCCTCGGCCCGGTTCACCGCCGTGCCGCGCACGTGGTTGGCCACCGTGACCGCCGCCGTGAACTGTGCGTTCAGGTCGAGCCCGCGTCCGTCCAGGGCCCGCATCATCCATTCGGTGTGGACCATCGCGTGCGGGGCCGGCAGCGGCCGGGTGAAGGAGACCGCCTGGGCCAGCCAGGTGTGCCGACGGTACATCGCCCAGTGCAGCCGGGCGATGGCCTCGAGGCAGGCCCGCCAGCCGTCGCGCTCCGGGGTGAGGGCCGGGGGCGGATTGTTGGCCATGACCTTGTCGATCATGAACATCACCAGCTCGTCCCGGTCGGCCACGTACCGGTAGATCGCCATCGTCGGGATGCCGAGCTGACCGGCGAGCCGGCGCATCGACAGGCCGTGCAGCCCCTCGGCGTCGGCGGTGGCCACGGCGGTGGCGACCACCTGCGCACGGTCCGGGCCGGGTGCTCTACCCGCACCGGCGGCGGCCACCACGGTGCCGACGCCCCGCACGGGCTCGACGAGACCTCGCTCGCGCAGGGTCGCCAGGACCTTCGTCGCGGTCGCCATCGCCACCCCGTACTCGGCTATGAGCTGCCTCGTCGACGGGATCCTCGTCCCCGGAGGGAACTCGCCGGACGCGATCCGGTCGGCGAGATCGGCGGCGATCCGGCGGTACGGCGGTTCCTCCACAGCGACCTCCCGTGCACTAGTGCAGTGACGATACCCCGAGAGCGAATACGGGGGACAGCCTCACTGTTGCCCCGAATAGTGCACTCGTACGGTGTACAGCATGACTGATTTCGCGCAGCTGGATCCGCCGCGTAGGACCGCCCACCACGACGACGCCCGGATCAACGTCGTGGACGCGTTGCGCGGGATCGCGCTGCTGTTCATCCTGCTGGCCAACGTGTGGTATTTCAGCTCCGGATTCGAGTTCCACCTGGTCGACGATCCGGCGCACGGCACGGTCGACCGGCTGGTCGCGGGTGCGGCGGAACTGCTGTTCGCGATGAAGGCGTACCTGCTGTTCTCATTCCTGTTCGGCTACAGCTTCACCCTGCAACTCGACTCGGCGGCCCGACGTGGGGTGGCCTTCGGCCCGTCGTTCCTGCGCCGACTGTCCGGGCTGTTCGTGCTCGGGGCGCTGCACGCGGTGCTGCTGTACCACGGCGACATCCTCACCACGTACGCGTTGCTCGGTCTCGTGCTGCTCGCCGTTCGGCGGACCGAACCGCGCGGCGCCCTGCTCGCAGCGGCGGTCATCGTGGGCGTGGTCGCGACGGTGATCGGTCTGGCGGCGGTCCTCGGCGCCACGGTGGTCCCGGACGAGGCCGCCGCGGTCGCCGCCGGCGCGCGTTCGACGGAGGCCCTACGCGGCGGGCTCGGTGATGTCGTCCTGGAACACCTGCGCTCGTTGCCGGCGATGCTCGGCGCACTCGCCGTGCAGGGGCCGTTGGCCTTCGCCGCGTTCCTGGTCGGCCTCGCCGCCGGCAGGCACCGGATGCTCGCCGCCGTGCCCAGCCACGAGAACCTGCTGCGCGGATGCGAGCGGGTCGGCTATCCGGTCGGTCTCGCCGGCGCCGCCGTGTTCGCGGTCGGCGGCGGATCGGCGAGCATGACCGGGCTGATGGTCAGCGCCGTCACCGCGCCGTTCCTCGCCGCGGCCTACGCCGCGACCCTGCTGCGCCTGTTCGCCCGGCGACCGCGCGTCGCGGACGCCTTGGCGCCCGCCGGACGCATGGCGTTGACGAACTATCTGGGCCAGTCACTCCTCTGCGTGCTCGTGTTCACCGGCGTCGGGCTGGGCCTGGCCGGCCACACCTCGCCGGCGCAGACGCTGCTGATCGCACTGGCGATCTTCGCGGTGCAGGTGGCGACCAGCGCGTGGTGGATGCGGCGGTTCCGGTACGGCCCCGTCGAGTGGGTGTTGCGCGCATGGACCCACCGCCGCTGGCCCGACCTGCGGCGATAGCCACTCCGGCCGCCGAGCGGGTCGACGGGCCCGGCCGCGCGCCGCGTGGCCGGGCTCGTCGTGCGGTCACGGTGCTGGAGACCCGCGTCGGCCCCCGGTACGAGCACCGTTCGGTCCTGCCCGAAGAGTTCGCGTCGGGGCCCACCTGGACCGCCGGCTTTTCGTAGGGTCAGGGCGACGCGCGGCGGCGCGGGGAGGGCGCACGTTCCGAGCCGCAGGTCGGGACCGGGCCCGTGGCCGGTCGGAGCCGCACCGGACGCAGGTCGTCCCCGGGTGATCGTGGTCGCTCCGGCACCGCGCCCCGTCCGCCGGGCGTCACCGTTCCCGACCCGAGTCAGGGAGGCCTGTCAGTGCTGACGGTCATCAGAACCGCGGATACACCGGCAGCCGAGCGACGCGAACGTTGGCGGTCCATCGTCTGCGACACCCTCGGCCCGCTGGACATGCGGATCAGCCCGGACGTGCCGTTGCACGGCGAGATCACGACCGGCCGGCTGAGCGACGTGGGCGTGGCCAACGTCCGCACCAGCACGCCCCACGGCGTCCACCGGACTCCCGGCCTCATCCGCAAGGGTGACGCGGACCTGTACCGGCTGGTGCTGCCGATCAGCGGTCACCCGCGCCTGGCCCAGGACGGCCGGGAGGTGGTGCTCTCCCCCGACACGTTCGGCGTCTACGACTTCAGCCGCCCGTACGACCTGGTCTACACCGACGCGGTGGAGCTGGCGGTGTTCGGGTTTCCGCGCGGGCTGCTCCCGGTCCCGCCGGGCGCGGTGGACAGGCTGACGGCGACGGCGATTCCCACCACCGGGGTCGGCGGGCTGCTCGCTCCGATGCTGGGCCGCGTCGCCCGGGAGATCGGCCAGTACGATCCGGCCACCGCGGCGCGGCTGGCGCCGATCATGCTCGACCTGCTGGGCACCGCGCTCGCCGAGCACGCCGGGCGCCCCGGCCCGGCCGAGTCGTCGGAGCAGACGCTGCTGTTCCGGGTGGAAGCCTTCATCGAGCAGCACCTGCGGGACCCCGACCTCACGCCGGCGACGATCGCCGCGGCGCACCACGTCTCGCTACGCCAGTTGCAGCGGCTGTTCGCCGCGGAGCAGACCTCGGTCAGCGCCTGGATCCGCCGGCGGCGCCTCGAGCGCTGCCGCAGGGACCTCGCCGATCCGGCGCGGAGCGGCCTGACGGTCGGCGCCGTCGGGGCCCGCTGGGGGCTGCCCGACGCCGCGCACTTCAGCCGGCTGTTCCGGACCGCCTTCGGCGTGCCGCCCGTCGACTACCGGCGCATGTCGCTCACGTCTGCCGCCGCCGGGGGGGTCAGCCCGGCGGTCGACCGGCGGCGGGGGCGAGCACCTGCGGCGTCCAGCGCGGGTCCGGTCCGTCGTCGAAGGTCAGCGCGACGGTCCGGTCGGGCATCGTCCGGCTGGCCGGCCGGTCCCGG
>NZ_JBSGDY010000017.1:0-63902 GCF_053602615.1 Micromonospora sp. NPDC004336 | reverse complement strand
CCCCCCGCCGGGGGGGAGGGGGGGGGCGTTTGGGTGCGCGGCAGGGCGCCCCCCCCCCCACCCACCCCCCGGGGGCCGCGCCCCCCCCACCGCTTCCGCCTACCCTCGCCGGGATGAGTTTCAGCGCCTACGCCCGCCGGGTGCGCGATCCGGCCCTGCCCCAGCGGCACCGGGTGTCGGCGCTGCGCTCCTGCGTGCAGCTCTACCGGCCGATCGGCTTCCACGCCACGTTGAGCTTCCTGCGCGAGCTGGCGGGGCCGTTCCAGCGCGACGAGGCGGCACTGCTCCGCGCGCTGGACGCCCTCGTCGCGAGCAGGCGCGCCAGGCGGGCCGAGGTCCGTCGCTACGCCGCCGCCCGCAGCGCGGCCAAGCGCCGGGGGCAGCGCAGCCCGCGCCCCGGGGACCCGAATCCGCACCACCTGCGCGGCTACTGGTACGGCGCGCCCCGGCAGGGCGCGCTGCACGCGTTGGCGTTCTGGCGACGCGAACGCCGGCCCGCGCTGCCGCCGTCACTCGACCCGGTCGAGGCGCGGCTGGACTGCTGCGTCAGCGCCTGCCTCGCGGCGGGAGGAGCGTTGACGGCGGCGCAGCGGCAGCTCCTGGCCGCCGCCGTCGACGCCCTCGACGAGCGCCTGCGCCCCGAGGTGTGGCGCGACGACCCGGTGGCCTGGTTCCGCGCGCGGGACCTGCTCCAGGTCGCCCGGTTCGTCGAGGTCGCGGCCGACGCCGCGTAGGTCCCGCGCCGCTCGGTCGGTGGGCTACCGGTCGTGGATCCGGCGCCAGGAGGGCGGCCCGGCCTTCGGCCACGAGCCCTCGGACGGTGCGCCGCCGGCGCGAGCGGCCGTGGCTGCGGTGGGGGCCGCCACGGGCGCGGTGTGGATCGCGGCTGGCGCGGTGTGGATCGCGGCGGGCGCGGTGGGCGTGCCGTGGGCGAGCTGCAGGTGCTGTTCCGGCTGGCAGGTGGCGCAGAACCGCGCCGACGGCCGGTGCGCGAGTTCCTCGATGGCGATGTCGCCGGTGCACCTCTCGCAGGCGCCGTAGCCGCCCTGTTCCAGGTAGTGCAGCGCCCGGGCGATGTCGCCCAGGGCCCGCCGGGTGGCGGCGGTCAGCGCGGAGGCGGCCTCGACGTCGGCCCCGTCGGCGCACGTGCGGCGGGCCTGCCGGTCCAGCAGCGCCAACTGCGTGCTGTGCCGCTCGTACTGCTCCTCCAGGACCATGCGCAGCACGCCCAACTCGTCCTGCCTGCTCACGACGTACACGAAGGGTTCCTCCCGCTCGGGGTGAAAAGAAAGGGCGGAGCGCCTGTGCGCTCCGCCCGCCGGTGCCGGACATGTCGATGTCGGCCGGGTGGCGGCGGGCGGCGCTGGCCGGGCGCCCGCCGGGTCGGCGGCGCGACGATCGGCGTGCCGGCGCCCCGCAGGAGGGCGACCGCCGACACGACGAGGCGACGCACGGTCGCGTCCGCGACGAGGTGGGTCCGCACGCCCGACGACGGCGTCGCCCAACGGGCAGCGGTGGCCCGCAGCGCCGAGGAGCGGGGCTGCCGGAGCGGGCGGCGGACGATCACGGCGACACCATAGACCGGCCGTCCGCGGATCGGCCACCACCTGCGACAGCGGGCACATCGCGGACCCTTCCGCGTCGGCGCCGAGACGTCCCGCGCCCCGCCGGCACGGTGCCGGACGCGCCGCGCCCGGGGCGGCGCGGACGGTGCGTACGCGCGGCTACCACGCCGCGACGCCGGCAGGGCGCGGTTTCGCCGTTCGCGCGACCGGCCGTCCGGGGCGGCCGCATCATCGAACTCTCAGCGACGTGAACTGACGGTGGGTGGGTGAGCGTGCGGGAGATGGCGGTCGCGCCGGTCGTCACCGACGTCGAACTCGGCCTGGCCGAGGTGGTCTGGCACAACGCCGAACGCGATCCGGACCAGGCCCAGTTCGTACGGCCGGACCCCGACCCCCGGTCCTGGCCGGTCCGCCGCTCCGGGCGGGGCGCGACCACGGTGACCTGCCGGCAGTTCCGCGACGACGTGCAGGCGGTGGCCCGGGGCCTGGTGGCCGCCGGCGTCCAGCCGGGCGACCGGGTGGGCCTGATGAGCCGCACCCGGTACGAGTGGACCCTGGTGGACTACGCGCTCTGGTCCGTCGGCGCGGTGACGGTCCCCGTGTACGACACGTCGAGCGCGCAGCAGCTGTCGTGGATCCTCGCCGACTCCGGCGCGGTCGCCTGTGTGGTGGAGACGGCCGAGCACGCCGCGACGCTGGACGGCCTGCGCGCCGCCCTGCCGGCGTTGAGGCACGCGTGGCGGATCGACGCGGGCGACCTGATCAGGCTGGCCGGGGCCGGCCGCGCCGTCGACGCCGGGCAGGTGGCGGCCCGCCGGCGGCACGTGTCGGCCGGCGACATCGCCACGATCGTCTACACCAGCGGCACGACCGGACGGCCGAAGGGCTGCGTCCTGACGCACGGCAACATCGCCCTGGACGTCGGCAACGCCACCGCGGTCCTGCCGCAGCTGTTCCGCCCGGGGGCGTCGACGGTGCTGTTCCTGCCCCTGGCCCACGCCTTCGCCCGGATGGTCCAGGTCGGCATGGTGCAGGCGCGCGCCACCATGGTGCACAGCGCCGACATCGGCGGCCTGCTGGACCAGCTGCGCCGGTACCGTCCCACGTTCGTCCTGGCCGTGCCGCGGATGTTCGAGAAGATCTACGACCGGGCGCGGCGGAAGGCCGCCGACGGGCACCGGGGCTGGCTGTTCACGATCGCCGACCGGGTCGCGGTGCGGTACAGCCGCGCGCTGGACACCCGGGGCGGACCCCGGCCCCCGCTGCGGCTGGCGCATCTGCTCTGCGACGTGCTGGTCTACCGCAGGCTGCGGGCGGCACTGGGCGGACGCTGCCGGGTGGCGATCATCGGCGGAGCGCCGCTGGGCGAGCGGCTCGCCCACTTCTTCCGCGGCGCCGGTCTCACCGTCGTCGAGGGGTACGGGCTGACCGAGACCTCGCCCGCCCTGACGGCCAACACGCCGACGGCGATGCGGATCGGCACGGTGGGTCGTCCGCTGCCCGGGGTCGAGATCGCGATCGCCGAGGACGGGGAGATCCTGGCCCGGGGCGGGGTGGTCTTCCCCGGCTACTGGAACAACGCCGACGCCACCCGCGAGACGTTCACCGACGGCTGGCTGCGCACCGGCGACCTCGGCGAACTCGACGACGACGGCTACCTGCGCGTCACCGGGCGCAAGAAGGACATCATCGTCACGGCGGCCGGCAAGAACATCGCCCCCGCCCCGATCGAGGACCAGGTACGGGCGGACCCGCTGGTCAGCCAGTGCGTGCTGATCGGCGACGGCCGGCCCTACCTCACCGCCCTGGTCACCGTCGACCCGCAGGCGTGGCCCCGGTGGCGGGCGGCACACGGCCACCCGGACGCCTCGGTGTCGGACCTGCGGGACTCCCCCGCGCTGCGGGCGGCGATCCGGAACGCGATCGACCGCGCCAACCGCACCGTGTCCCACGCGGAGCAGATCAAGGAGTTCCGCGTCCTGCCCCGCGACCTCACCGAGACCGACGGGGAACTCACCCCCACGCTCAAGGTGCGCCGGGCGGTGGTGCAGGAACGCTACGCCGCCGACGTCGACGCGCTCTACGGCGGCCACTGACCGGCGATTCGTTGACACCCGGCGTCGGACGGACTCCACTGGTGGCGACAGCACCGCCGGCCCGCCCACCCCGGCCGGCGCCGTCGCCGCAGTGGGGAGACGCCATGTCCGCGCCCGTCAGACCGCCGCAGGATGCCGTGACCCTCCGCCGTCTCCGCCTCGGCATCGGTACGGTCGGCATCGCGTTGCCGATCGTGCTGACGATCGGCAACGGCCTGCTCACCGGCGACTTCGCCCCGCTCGACTCGATCAGCGCGTCGTACCACACGGACATGCGGGACGTCTTCGTCGGCGGAATGTGCGCCATCGGCGTCTTCCTCATCTGCTACCGCTACCGCAGGCTCGACGACGTGCTGAGCTCGATCGCCGGGACGCTGGCGATCGCGGTGGCGGTGTTCCCCGCCGCGACGGGCGTCCCGCGGGCCGCGCTCACGCCCACCGACGTCACGATCGGGCGGCTGCACCAGGTCGCGGCCGCCGCCCTGTTCGTGCTGCTGGCCGTCTTCTGCGTCTTCCTGTTCCCGCAGGCCGGCCCCGGGGTCCGCCCGACGCGGCGGACGAGGGCCCGCAACGGCGTCTACCGCGCCTGCGGCGGCATCATCGTCGCCGCCATCGTCCTCGCCGTGGCGAGCAACGCGCTGCCCGACTCCGTCCGCGACACGCTCAAGCCGCTGTTCTGGTGCGAGGCGGTGGCGGTGGCGGTGTTCGCCTTCGCCGTCGCGTGGCTGGTCAAGGGCGAGGCGTTGTTCAGCGACTCGTACGACCCCGGCGACCGCGCCCCCGTACCGGATCATGAGCCGGCCGGCGGCGCGACGAGCGCGACGGGCGGCGCGTAGGCGACGATCCGCGCCGAATTCGAGGTGCGACGCGCGGTCCCGGTCCTCTACGGTGCCGCCGTGGCTCTGGACATCGTGACCCTGGCGGACCGCCCCGACCTCGCACCGCTGCTCGACGACGACTTCGACGGGGCGTGGCCGCCATTCATGCTCTGGGATCCGATGGGCGCGGTGTACTACGGCGTCGCCCACGACCTGTATCCCGAGTTCGTGTTCGCCGCCGTCGACACCGCCGAGCCCGGCCGCGCCGTCGCCCGGGCGTACGCCGTGCCGCTGCGCTGGACCGAGGCGGAGCTGCCCGACGGCGGCTGGGACCGGGTGATCCAGCGGGCCACCGTCAACCGCCTCGCCGGCGCCACCCCGAACATCGTCTCGGCCCTGGAGATCTGCGTCCGGCCGGACCGGCGCGGCACCGGGCTGTCGGCGCTGATGCTCGCCGCCATGCGCGAGACCGTCGCGAAGCAGGGCTACGACACGCTGGTCGCGCCGGTCCGCCCGAGCGGCAAGCACACCCAGCCGGACCTGCCGATGACGCGGTACGCGGCGCAGGTCCGCGACGACGGCCTGCCGGTCGACCCGTGGCTGCGGGTGCACGTCCGCGCGGGCGGGCGCGTCGAACGCGTCGCCACCCGCTCGATGACGATCGCCGGGACGCTCGCCGACTGGCGGCGCTGGACCGGCCTGCCGTTCGACACCAGCGGACCGGTCCACGTGCCGGGCGCCCTCGTGCCCGTGCACTGCGACGTGGCACACGACCACGCCGTCTACGTCGAGCCCAACGTCTGGGTCCGGCACCGCCTGTAGGCCGACGGGCGCCCGCCGCCGTCAACGAGCGGTGGCGGCCAACTTGCTCAGCAGCGGGAGCACAGCCCGCAGGTCGTCGTCGTCCACCGTGGCCGTCGCCGCCGTCCGCGCGCCGGTCGAGGCGTTGAACGCCACGCTCAGCCCGACGGACGCGAACAGCGGCAGGTCCGACCGGCTGTCGCCGACCGCCCCGCACGAGCGGGGGTCCAACCCCAGCTCTCGCGCCCGCGCGAGAGCGAAGTCCCGCTTGTCGTACTCGTCGAAGTGGCGGGCGACGCGTCCCGTGAACCGTCCCTCGGCGGTCTCCAACCGCGGCCCGCTGAACGTGTGGAAACCGAAGCGGTCGGCCAGGTAGCTGCCGACCGGGGACCAGGCCAGGGTCGCCAGCACCGGCACCAGACCGTTCCGCCGGCACCACGCCACGGTCTCCGCGACACCCGCGACCAGGGGAAGCCCGGCAAGCCAGCCACGAACCAGCCCCTCGGGCACCCCTGCCCACCCCGCGGCATCCAGCTCCGAGACCTGCCGGTTGTCCAACACTCCGGCGGCGTACGCGTCCTCAGCCTCGGCCAACTCCGCACGGTGCCCGAGGAAGCCCGCCAGGAAGACCGACGAGCTTGTCCCCGGGACGAGGGTGCCGTCGACGTCGAAGAAGACGGCGCCTACAGGATCAGCTGGGAACACGGGCCAAGGATGCCAGCTGCACCACGCGACGCATCGGCTCGGGGCGCGTGCGGCCTAGTTGAACATCAGCGCGGCGTCCCACGTGGTCACCGAGGGCCGGCCCGTCGCGAACGCGTGCAGCGCGAGCGCGATCCCCGACGCGCCGAGAAGGAACCCCGGCCGGTCGGCCGCCACCGGCGGCATGCTCCTCTCCACGTAGCAGAACGGACTGTCCGGCTCAAAGCCGCCCAACACCCTCCCCGCCATGCGTTCGGCGCCCGCGGCCAGCTCGGCGTCTCCGGTGTCGACGGCCATGCACTGCACGGTGTGCAGGATCCCGGCCCAGCCGTGGCACAGCGCGAAGTCGGTCACCAGTTCGGGCCGGGCCTCGGCGGCGCGGAGGGCCCCGTTCGCCGCGGCGACGGCCTCCTCGACCCAGTCCGGCCGCCCGAAGGCCTCGCCCGCGACCTGCAGGGCCCGCACGACGCCGAACGTGCCGTAGCACCACGCGTCCCGCATGCGTCCCTCCGAGTAGGGCACCGGCGCGCCGCCCTGAATGCTCACCCCGGCCGGCCAGCACGCGCCGAACTCGTCGGTCATCCGGTGCTCGAAGAGCAGGCGCACGATGCCCTCCGCCGCTTCGGTCATGCCGGGCACGGTCACGCCGTCGCGCTGCGCGAAGGACAGCAGCGCCAGCGGGCCGACGATGCCGTGGGCGATGCCCAGGTTGAGGACGCCGGGCTCGTCCGGCCACTTACCGATCCGGTCCAGCGAGTACCAGCGCGAGACCGACATTCCGTCGACCGTGATGTCGGGTGCCGTCGTCACGTCGGTGAGCAGGCCGAGAATGGCGTCGAGCCCGACCCGCGGGCCTCCGTGCCGGACGTGCCGCATGAGGTGCAGCCGGCCGAGGCCCGTGATCCCGGAGATGACGTCGTAGTCGGGGCTGAGGCCGACCCTGCCCCGCTCGTCGAGGGTGGCCCGGATGCGCCCGATGTTGGTGCCGGCGTCCGCCGCGATGAGTTCGTCCAGTTGCCGGCAGAGTTGCCGGAAGTCGCCCGTTCGCGTCCCGGCGCAGGTCGCGACGAACGCGATCGACACGGCGTCCATGTACAGGCCCAGCCCGCTCGCCGGGACGCCCTGCGGGTTGTGCAGCGCGTGGGAGAGGTAGTCGTGCACGATCTTCCGGTGGTGGTCGTCTGGTTCCTCTCCGGCCTGCGCCAGCTCGGCGAAGAGCAGTGCGACACCGACGTAGCTGTCGGCCAGCCCCAGCGCAGCCCAGGGCTGGTTGTACGGCTGCCCGGTCGCTGTGGCGGCCTCCTCGGAGGCGCGGCTGAGAGCGGCCACGCGCTCCGGGTCGTCGAGCCGGGCGGCGATCTCGGCCACGGCGGCCGCGGCGTCCCGCCGGAGCGCCACGGCGCCCGTGCTGGTCGTTGTCATGACAGGTGCCGGTCCTTGTCTAGTTGGGCCTGCGCGAACCCGCGCAGCACGGCGTAGGTGGCGCTCTCGACGTCCCGGTCGGTTCCCGTGTGCCGGTTGTGCGACAGGTGCACCAGCGAGCTGAACTCCGTCCGGTCCGGCGACAGCCGACCGTCGGCGACCATGTCGCGGATCAGCCGTCCGTACGCGGCCACCCTGGGCGCGCGCCGCCGCCATGCGTCGCGCAGCCGCTCGCCACCGGGAACCTCGCGCAGGGCGGCCCAGTCGTCGGCCGGGTCGAGCAGTTCCAGCGCGCGGCGGCGGTGCGCCTGGAAGGTCCTGTGCTGCCGGTCGTCCTTCGGGTACGCCTCGACCAGCCACGTGTTCCAGTCGTCCGGCGCGAGAGTGCGCACCAGGTCGAGGTGGTTGGCGGCGGCGAGCAGTTCGCGTGGCACGTCCAGCTGCCCGTCGGCCAGCAACGCGGTCAGCTCCAGAGCCAGCTCGGAGTCGGCCGCGAACGCGTGCTCGGCGGCCACGATCGCGGCCGGCCCGCCGTACCTGCCGATCTCCGGACGGTAGGTGCCGACGATCATCTCCTCGGCGAGCCCTGCGGCGCGCAGCACGGACAGCCACGCGTGCGCCTCCGGGAGCAACCTGCCGTTGAGGTTTCGGGGGTCCCCGTGAAACCGGATCCGCAGCGACGACCGGCCGTCCTCCGCGTACCGGAGGAAGAACCACCGGTCGCAGAGCTCGCGGGCCCGGTCGAGGAGCTCGGGCAGGTGCGCGGCGAGGATCTGGCTCTGCACCGCGGCGGGGCAGAGGACGCTGAGGTAGAGCCATTCGCCACCGGGTGGGTACGCGGCGGAGGCCGCGGGCGCGAGGGACCGCTGCGTCTGCCGCCGATCGTCCTCGACCCGCCCGCCCGGTCTCCTTCCCCGCACGGCGAAGACGATCTCGTTGGCGTGCCCGGCGGACCACCCCCGGCCGTACTCGCCTCCCGCGGGCTCCTCGTAGACGGCCGTACCCGGCTTGCGGTCGAGTTCGGTCCGCACCATACGCAGGTCGGCCTCGCGGCGTACGTCGGCCCGCAGGCGATGGTCGGCGAAGGTCAGGTAGACGACGTCCGGGACGCGCCAGCGCTGCTTCCACTCCTGCCAGCGGGCGCGCCACCGCTCCCAGCTCAGGTCGCTGCCGACGAGTGCGGCGTCCGGGATCCAGCGGGCGCCGGACAGCACCACCCGGCCGTGCCGGATGCGCGGCAGGTACGGCAGCGCGTTGGCCGCCGCACCCCAGTACCAGGGCATGACGGGTGGTGCCGACTGCGCACCGATGTCGAGCAGGAGCCTGGCCGCGGGCGGCAACTGCGCGGGGTTCAACGCGTGCGGGGCGAACGGCAGGAGCTGGGCGTCGGTGCGGGTGCAGTGCACCTCCATCCGGTCGTGGTACGCCGCGACGGCCAGGTCGTCGAGCGTGCTCACCGTGGTCTCCGGTCCCGGGAAGCCCAGCCCGCCGCCGATGGAGATCGCCCTGCCGGCGAGCAGGGGGGCACGCAGCACGTTGAACGACCGCGAGGTTCCCGGCGGCACGCACACCTGGGCCGGCACGGCCGCCGTACCGCCCGGCGACGCGGTGTGCAGGTCGTGGAGCCGATGCGCCACGGGGTCGGCCAGCTCGCCGACCGCGTGGAGGAACCGGCCGAACATGGCGCCGGGTCGGCTGCCGGCGTTCGTCACCACCAGGCGGTAGTTGCCGGTGCGCAGGGCCTCGTCGTCGTCGGCGAGCACCTCGGCGAGCACCTCGGCGCTCTCGGCCGGGCCCGGCCTCCCGCCGCGGTTGACCAGCCGCGCCACCAGCGCCTCGTCGAGCAGCACCTCACGCTGACCGGTGAACGCCGCTTCCTGGGCCAGGGCGACGAGTGCGCGGTCGCGCCGCTTCGATTCCTTCGCGTCGTGGCGGTGGCCCTCGTAGTGGTCCGGCAGCCCCAGGCCGACGACCGGGTCGAGCAGTTCGCGCAGCGGCACCAGCCGGCCCGCGCCGTAGCGTTCGACGGCGGCCAGCCGGTAGGAGGCCAACGCCGACGCCGCGTCGGTCGTGGTGTCCTGCAGCCGCCACGCCAAGGAGACCGCCGCCGCCACCTCGGCGCCGAGCTCGCGAGGGAGCGTGATCTCGGCGTCCACCCGCAGGTCGACCTGCAGGAGGTTCTCCGCGTGGTGCAGGGAGTCCGCGCGTGCGGCGGTGTCCCGCCACGAGTCCCGGCCGCCGCCGATCGCGGTGGCCGAGTATTCGCGGATCCGCTCGTCGAGGTCGGCGAGCGCGCCTCGGACGGGATGGTCGCGCGGCAGCCGGTCCACGATGTGGCGCAACGAGTCCGCCGTGGTCGCGGGCGGCAGCAGGTCGGTCAGCAGGAACTCGCTCTCCACCAGCCCCGCGATCGCCCGGGCGATGACCGCCGGCTCCACCTGTGGGAACTCCGACCGCAGCACGGCGAGCAGGTCCGGGTACCGGACGGGGGTGCGCGCCGTGGCCATGGCGAGGGCGGTGGCCCGGGTACACCGGACGGTGCGCTCCAGGTCGCGGCTCCTGGCCTGCGCGTCGTCGACGGGCAGGTGGGCGAGAACGATGCGGCCGTCGCGGACGTGGCAGAGATCGTTGGCGATCAGGGAGAGGGTGGGCAGCACCGCGGGATCGGTGCGCACGGCGCGCATCAGCCCGGCGAGCCAGCCGTAGTCGGCGTACGCGAACTTGGCGTGCCCGGTGCCGATCCGGATCTTGGGCTCGTCGCCGAGAGCGACCGGGCAGACGCCTGCGAGCAGGCCGAACGGGGTGGTGCGGTGCGTCGCCCGGGAGAGGTAGCTCATCGTCGCGAAGCAGGCCCGCCGCAGCTTCGCGGGCTTGAGCCGGCGCGCCCCGGCCACGTCCCGCAACGTCCTCGCCAGGGACGGGCTGGAGACCGTGATCGCCTCGGCGAGCACCGGATCGGCCGCCACCGCACGGAGAAACGCCAGGACGGCGCCGGCGTCGTCGGGGTCGTCCGGAGGCACGGGCGTCGGATGGTGCACCGGCAGACTGGCCAGCCTGCCGATCGACGCCTCCGCGGTCACCAACCCCTCGCTCGTCACGTCTGCACCAGTCGCCGTCACCGCATTAGCCTTTCGTCGATCGACCGCCAAACAACTGGCTACACGAGGCGAACAGCGCGGGTCAACACCCTTACGAATATTCGGCGGCGGCCGAATTATGGCGCGGTCGCCTACCGCGCCACTACGTTGCATCCTCGGAGGAGAACCATGCCGGCACCTCCGTGAATTGACCGACGCAACACGAGAAAGGTAGTGGTAATGGGAGAGTTCGACCTCGATCTGCGGACGACCAGCGTCCAGGCGACGGGCGCGGAAGCGGGCCCCGACTCCATCACGTTCTGGACGTGTTTCGCGACCTGCATGAACACCTGCGCCTACACCTGCGGCACGGTCACCATCGCGTACGAGTGCCCTCGCTGCGCGGGCTAGTTGAACCATCCGCCCGCCGGTTTGCGACGTCGAACCGGGTCGGGCAGCGGTAATCGATTCGCCGGACACGTGCGCTAATTGTGTCTGGGCATGTGGTACCCACGGCCGGCCGCTCTGCCGGCTCCCTGCCATTCAACCTGATCGCAGGTTCCTGCCAGATTTGCTCCTCGATTCCTGGGATGTGGTGGTGATGGTGCGGTTGCGCCAGGAAGGCCGGCCGGCCGTGGCACAGGACGCGACGACTGGCGGGTCCGCGCCCGACGACGGGGCGACGGACACGGCCACGAAGGACGCGTCGCACAGGGACGCGCTGTTCGGCGCGGGAATCCGGCTGGCCCCGGAGGACTGGCGTCGGGCACGCTCGGCGGACAAGGCGGCGATGGTCCGTCGCCTGCCGCACATCGTTGCGATGGTGCTGCGGTGGAGCTGGTCGGTGGATCGGGTCGCGCTGGTGCTCGTCGTCGGTTGCCAGCTCCTGTCGGGCGTCGTCATGGCCGTCAACCTGCTTGCCCTGCGCGACCTGTTCACCGGGCTCATCGCCCGCGACGGAAGCCTGCCGACGCTCCTGCCGCCCCTCCTGGTCGTCGTCGCCGCGTCGGTTTGCGGAGGGACCTTCAGATCGGTCAGCCTCCGGTTCTCGGGGCGCCTGGCCCCCCGGGTCGCGCACGCGGCCCAGAGCGAACTGCTCGGCAAGGTCGCGTCCGCACGGCTCAGCGCGGTCGAGGACCCGGAGGTCAACGACCTGGTCGCGGCGGGCCGGCGCGGTGTCGACGCCCTCAAGCGGGTGATCGACAGCAGCGTGCAGATGTGCAGCGGGCTGATCTCCGTGGTGACCGTGGGCTCGGTCCTGGTGGTGCTCGACCCGCGGCTGCTGCCCCTGCTCTTCCTCCCCCTGGTGCCGCGGGCGTGGGCGTCGATCCACATCGCCGGCCGGTGGCACGCCTCGATGCGCCGCAGGCAGCCCCTGTTGCGGCAGCTGGACATACTGGCGCGGCTGCTCACCACCCGGGAGGCCGCGGAGGAGCTGCGCGCCCACCGGGTGCAGCGCTTCCTGCTCGGCCACCACGACCGGCTCTCGCTCGAGTCGGTGGCGGAGGAGATCTCGCTGGCGAACCGCGAGGCGCGGGTCCAGATGGCCACGAGCGCGGCCGCCGGCGGCGCGATGATGCTGACCTACGGGCTTCTGATCTTCGCGGCTGTCGAGGGGCAGATCCCCCTCGCCTTCGCGGCGACCGCCGCGCTCGCCATCCGGTCGGCGACGATGAGCATCGGCTCCCTGCTCATCCAGGGTCAGCAACTCTTCGAGGACACCCTCTACGTCTCCGACTGGGAGGAGGCGTGCCAGCGCGCCGAGGAGCTGTCCGACGGCGGGGGCGGGGAACCGGTCACGGCCGCACCCGCCACGATCGCCACGAGGGCCCTGACCTTCCGCTACCCCAGCTCACCCACGCCGGTGCTGCGCGGCGTCGACTTCACCGTGCGACGCGGTGAGGTCGTGGCCCTGGTCGGAGCCAACGGCTCCGGGAAGTCGACCCTGGTCAAGCTGCTCAGCGGGCTCTACCTGCCCAGTGCCGGCAGCGTCGAGTGGGACGGGGTGCCCACGAGCGAGCTGGACAGGGCCACACTCCGTGACCACGTGGCGTTGGTCGCGCAGAAGCCCGTGGAGTGGCCCTTCACCGCCTCCGCCAACGTGGCGATCGGCCGCTCGCAGATCGCCGCCGACGCGGGCCGCCTGCGTTCCGCGGCCGAGGCGACCGGGGCGGACCAGGTCATCGACAGGCTTCGGGACGGTTGGGACGCGCTGCTCGCGCCGGAGTTCTGGGGCGGAACGAACCTCTCCGGCGGCCAGTGGCAGCGCATCGGCCTGGCGCGGGCCTGGTATCGGGGCGCGCAGCTGCTGATCCTCGACGAGCCGACGTCCGCGTTGGACCCGGAAGCGGAGATCGACATCTTCGACCGGACCATCGAGTTGGCCAGGCAGGGACACATGGTCGTGCTGGTGACGCACCGGCTCGCCGCGCTGTCGCGGGTGGACCGGGTCTATGTCTTCGAGCGCGGCGAGATCGTGGAGCACGGGCACCACGATCAGTTGATGCGGGCCAACCAGCGATACGCGGACATGTATCGCCTGCAGGCCGCCCAGTTCGCCCGCCGTCCCGACCAGGGCCTCTCCCTGGCCGCCGCCGACACCACGGCCGGATAGGGGGTCTCATGGCTGATCGTGGACGAGGTCCAGCCCGGCACGGGACGGAGATCCGTCCATCAGCCGGACCAGCGCGGCTCCCACGGAGTTGCGCTCGTAGAGCACATGGCGGCCCACCCGGCGCCGGCTCACCAGCCCCGCCTCCGTCAGGGTGGCCAGGTGCTCGGAGACGGTGCTGGGAGCGAGCCTGAGCTCGTCGGCGAGTCCCGCCGTCGTGTTCGGGTGACCCACCGCCTTCAGCACCGTCGACCGGCCTCTGCCGATGAGTACGCCGAGCTTGCACGGGACCCCGTCCCCGGCGTGCGGGGCCGAGACCTCGCCGGGGTCGCCGACCGCCTCCGCCAAGGCCGCCACTCCGCCGGCCTGGTAGACGATCACGAGGTTTCCCGCGTCGTCCGTCAACGTCGCGGGAGCGCCGGTGTGGAAGATCAGCGGCATGACGTAGGTGTGGCCACGGTCGGCCCGGGAGTCACCGCGACGACACCACTGGGCGCCGTGGCGTGCCGACACCCGGGTCAACAGCGCGGCGGGCCCCTCGGTCGCCAGCGTCTTGGCCCGAAGCAACAGCTCGTCGTCGAGCAGGACGCCCATCCGGTTCCAGAACGGCGCCAGCGCCAGCTGCCAGTACGCGCCGAACCCGTCGGCCAGCCGGTGCAGCGCCACGCTCGGGTGGTCAGGCATCGCCGGTGCCCCGTCGCGCGGGACGCGCCCGGCCAGCCATTCGGCCAGCACCGGGTCCGCGCCGGAACGCAGGGCGGCCAACTCCTTGCGCAGGGCGGGCCCGGTGGCGGCGGTCAACGGTCGCACGACCACTGGCGAGGGAGCCTGGTCCTGCGCCTGCCACCACCGCACGGCCGCCAACTGTGGACTGCGCTGGAGGATCTGGTAGGCCCGTTGGGACCAGCGCGCGTAGGGCCATGGGGCTCGGTTGCGGTGGCGTCGAAGAATCGTCAGGCTGGAAAGCGTCTCCCACA
The DNA here is from genome assembly GCF_053602615.1 of Micromonospora sp. NPDC004336. NCBI lineage: Bacteria > Bacillati > Actinomycetota > Actinomycetes > Micromonosporales > Micromonosporaceae > Micromonospora > Micromonospora sp. NPDC004336. The sequence goes on along the minus strand of NZ_JBSGDY010000017.1, from coordinate 49,833 downwards.
ACTGGCTGGTGGTTATCCGCACGCCGGCACTGTCGACCCCCGAGGACTCATCGGGCATGTTCGGCGCCCCGCGCAGGCGCGACCCGTGCGTCATAACGTCGGACGCCCCAATTCCCCGACAACGGGCGACGGTGCCAACGGATCGCATGGGGGGAAGCCGCGGGAACGGAATGCATGCTTTCGCCGCCGCCGGACGACAAAGCCGCAAGAACCGTAGTGCCGGGTATTCGCCGAAATCTGGCAATGACTCTGCTATCTGCCACAGGAAACCCCCGTATCGCATGGCGAAAGCTCAACGATCTACACGCCCAGAAATTCGCAGCGCGGTGGGACGCCACTCTCAGAGATAGAGTGTCGTGCATGCGCTTGAATGACCGTAGCACGGATGCCACGAACACGCGGGCCCCGCAGTAACCGTCCACCGACCCCCGGCTAATGCCCGCCGCCCGCGGCAAATGAGACAGACCGGCAAACTGCACCCAACATCACGCGAATCTCGACTTCGGCCGCCCACCGAAATGGCGCAGCCGGCCGACGCACTCCTTACCGGACATTGGCTGACGCGCGCGGGCACTGCCGGTAGCAGCGGCCGGGGTCACGCCGGCTCGGGAACCGGACCCGTGTAGCCGCTGCTCCACCGGAACCGGTTGCTCGGCTGGGCGTACTCCTCGACGACGTGCGCGATCCAGCCCGCCGTCCGGGCGACCGCGAAGATCACCTCCGCCGCGCCCGGGCCCATGCCGGCCGCGTGCGCCAGGGCGGCGAGGGCGAAGTCGACGTTGGGCAGGGCGTCCCGCCGTGCCGCCGTCGCGACCAGGTCGTCGAGGGTCCGCCGCAGCCCGCCCCCGACGGGCAGTCGCGCGACGAGACCGAGCAGGGCGGCAGCGCGCGGGTCGCCCGCCGGATAGAGCGGATGCCCGAAGCCGGGCAGCCCGCCGGTGCGCAGCCATTCGGCGACCACGGTCGGCGACCCGTCCCGCAGGGCGGCCTCGACCATCCGGTGGACGCTGCCGCCGACCGCGCCGTGCATCGGCCCGTCCAGCGCGCCGAGGCCCGCCAGCACCGCCGCGTACGGGTTGGCCCGGGTCGACGCCGCCACGCGTACGGCGATGGTCGAGGCGGCCAGGTCGTGGTCGGCGAGCAGGACGAGCGCGGCGTTGAGCGCCCGCAGCCCCGCCTCGGACGCCGGCACGCCCGTCAGCCGGGGCCACAGCCGGGCCGCCAGGCCGTCGTCGGCGGGGGCGTCGCCGGCGAGGGGCAGCGCGTCGACCATGGTGGACAGCAGCGCGGGCGCGAGCGCCGTCACGGTGGCCGGCGCCAGGTCGAAGCGCAGCGGGTCCATGGCCGCCGCGACGGCGACGATCACCGGCAGCCGGTCGAAGATCCGGGCCCGGCCCGGCAGGTGGCGGGCCGCCTGCCGCGCCCGCTCCAGGGTCTCCGCGGAGGCCGTGAAGACCTCGCGGTGCCGCTGCCCCGTCCACAGCCAGCGGGCCACCTCCTCGAACGGGGTCACCGGCGCGAGCTTCGCCGCGTCCAGCCCCCGGTAGTGGAGTCGCCCGTACGCGATCAACGTGGTGGCGGTGCGCATGGCGGGTGCGGCGTCGCGTTCGGGGCGGGTGGCCCGGGTGCGGGCCGCCAGCCGCTCGACGTCGGCCAGCCGGAAGCGGCTGGTCCGCTCGCCGGGGACCTTGACCCTGGCGAGCAGCCCACGGCTGACGTACGCGTAGATCGTCTCCGGTTTGACGCGCAGGCGGTGCGCCACCTCGGCGGTCGTCAGCAGCTGGTCCGCGGGCATGTGGCCATGCTCTCATGTTGACTGGATCAACGTTGACTGCGGTCGTCGGCCGGCGTGAGGCTGCCGGCATGGCTGACACCATCACCGTTCCGCGCGGGCTCGCCGGCGTCGTGGTCACCGACACCACGATCGGCCACGTCCGCGGCCACGAGGGCTTCTACCACTACCGGCAGTACTCGGCGATCGACCTCGCCGAGCGCCGCACGCTGGAGGACGTCTGGGCGCTGCTCATCGACGGCCGCCTCCCCGCCGAGCCCAAGGCGCTGCACCACGAGATCGCGCCGCTGCGCCACATCCCGCCCGCGGTGGCCGCCGCGCTGCCCGACATCGCCGCGGCCTCGGCGTCGCAGGATCCGATGGGCGGGCTGCGCGCCGCGCTGGCCGTCGCCGGCCTGGCCGCCGGCGCCCGCCCCCTCTACGACACGCCCCCCGCGCAGCGGCGGGCCCAGGCGATGGCGCTCTGCGCGCTGACGCCCAGCCTGCTGGCGGCCCTCTACCGGCTGCGCGCGGGCCTGGCGCCGATCGAGGCCCGCGACGACCTGTCGCACGCGGCGAACTACCTCTACATGATCACCGGCGAGGAGCCGTCCGAGCCCCACGCGCGGGCCGTCGAGCGCTACCTGATCTCCACCGTCGACCACGGCTTCAACGCGTCGACCTTCACCGCCCGCGTGGTCGCCTCCACCGGCGCCGACCTCTACGCCTGCGTCGGAGCCGCCCTCGGGGCGCTCTCCGGCCCCCTGCACGGCGGCGCGCCCAGCCGGGCCCTCGACACCCTCGACGTCATCGGCTCCATCGACCGCGCCGACGCGTGGCTGCGCCGGCGCATCCTCGACGGCGAACGGATCATGGGCTTCGGGCATCCGATCTACCGCACCGAGGACCCGCGCTCGCGCATGCTCAAGGAGATCGCCCGGTCCCTCGGCGGGCCGCTCGTGGACCTCGCCGTGGCCGTCGAGGAGCGGGTCCTGTCGCTGCTGGCGGAGCTGAAGCCCGGCCGCGAACTGCACACCAACGTCGAGTACTACGCGGGCGTCGTGATGCACCTGTGCGGGCTGCCCCGGGAGATGTTCACGCCGACCTTCGCCACCAGCCGGGTCATCGGATGGTGCGCGAACGTGCTGGAGCAGGCCGGGGACACGAAGATCATCCGGCCGGACTCGCGGTACGTGGGACCGCCCCCGCCGCAGCCCGTGCCCTAGCCGCGACACGGCCGGGGCCAGGCCCGCCGTACGGGGTGTGACACGTCCACGCCCGGATGTGATCCATTCCGCACGGCGGCCCCACCGGCGTCACACTCGGCGGCACCGGCGACCTCCTGGTTGGCGAGTCGGGACGAGCCCGTCCCGGCCCGACCCAACCTGGAGGCCGCAATGCGTACCGTGATCCGTGACGTTCGGGTGTTCGACGGACGGCGCACCGTGGAACGGGCCGACGTGTTCATCGACGGCGACCTGATCGTCGAGCCGGACGACCGACCGGTCGACGTGCGGGTCGACGGCACCGGCAGGACCCTGCTGCCCGGCCTGATCGACGCCCACACCCACACCTTCGACGGCAGCCTCGCCCAGGCCCTCGCGGCCGGCGTCACCACGGAACTGGACATGTTCTGCCTGCCGGAGAACCTGGCCCGGCAGCGCCGGCTCGCCGCCGACCGCGACGACGTCGCCGACCTGCGCAGTTCCGGCCTGCTCGCCACGGCCCCCGGCGGGCACCCCAGCCAGCTCATGGCCGCCATCGACGCGCAGGCGCTGGCGGCACTCGGCAACGCCGCCGGCCCGTTCCCCACCGTCGCGGAGGTCGCCGACGCCGCGCCGTTCGTCGCCGCCCGGGTCGCCGAGGGCGCCGACTACATCAAGATCGTCGTCGACGACGGGGCCACGCACGGGGCCAACCTGCCCGTGCTGACCCCCGACATCGTGGCCGCCCTCGTCGACGCGGCCCACGACGCCGGCCTGAAGGCCATCGCGCACGCGATCACCACCCGGGAGGTCACCGTCGCCCTGGACGCCGGCGTCGACGGGCTGGCGCACGTCTACGCCGACGCCGAAGCCGACGACGGGACCGCCCGGCGGCTCGCGGACCGGATCGCGGCCGAGGGCGTCTTCGTGGTCACCACCCTCGCCTACTTCGAGGCGATCGGCCAGGGCACGGCCGCCGACCACATGACCCCCGCCACGGCCGCCAACGCCGTGCACGCCGCCCGGATGCTGCGCGAGGCCGGCGTCGCCCTGCTGGCCGGCACAGACGCCACCCCGTTCGCCCCGCAGCACGGCACCGCCATGCACCGCGAGCTGGAACTGCTCGTCACGGCCGGCCTGACCCCCGCCGAAGCCCTCGCGGCGGCCACCAGCCTGCCGGCCGAGCACTTCGGACTGACCGACCGCGGTCGCGTCGCGCCCGGCCGCCGCGCCGACCTGCTCCTCGTCGACGGCGACCCCACCACCGACGTCACCGCCACCGCCGCCGTCGTCGACGTCTGGCGGCGCGGCGTACGCCAGAACCGGCAGCCGGCCCTCGCCGACGCCCGGCGGAAGTGACGGCGGACGACGTGACGACGAACGCCCACCTCGCGGCCACCCCGGCCGCCGCCCGGTGCCGGTCCTGGCTGCTGTTCCGCGCCACGGCCACCGTGGCGGCCCTGCTGGTCCTCGGCCAGGCGGCGCTGGCCGGCGGCTTCCTCTCCGGCCACTACGACGCCCTCGCCGCGCACGCCCTCAACGGCGGCCTGGTGGCGCTCACCCTGCTCGTGCAGGCGGTCACCGCCCTCGTGTGGTGGCGGGCCAACAGGGGCCCGTCGTGGCCGGTGCGGGTCACCCTGATCCAGCTCCTGATCACCGCCGCGCTGATCCCGCTCGGCGAGCAGCGGATCCTGACCGTCCACGTACCTCTCGCCGTGGGCCTGACCGTGGGCGTGACGCTGGCGCTCGTGCGCGCCTGGCGCCCCGCGCCCGGCCCGGGGCGGCGACGCACGCCGGCCGCCACCGGCACGGAGGTGGCCGCGTGAGACCACGCGTCACCCGCCGCCGGTTCCTCGGCGCGAGCGCCGCCACCGTCGCGGCGGTCACCGGCGGCGGCTGGCTGGCCGGCCGGGGCCTGCTCGGCCCCGGCGAGCCGGGCCGGCTGCTGCCCAGCGAGGTGCCGCCGCCCCGCCCCTACCAGGTGCCGCTGCCCGTCCCCCCGGTGCTCGCGCCGGTCCGCACCGACGCGACTACCGACCACTACGAGATCGTCCAGCGGCCGGCCGCGCTCAGCATCCTGCCCGGCCTCACCACCGAGGCGTGGACCTACCACGGCAGCTTCCCCGGCCCGACGATCCGCTCCCGCGCCGGGCGGCGCACCGTCGTGCGGCACCGCAACACCCTGCCCCACCCGACGGTGGTCCACCTGCACGGCGGGCACACCCCCGCCGACAGCGACGGCTACCCCGCCGACCTGATCATGCCGGCGGGCGGGACCACCGCGGCGCCGGCCGGGCACGACGGCCACGGCCACCACCACGGCGGCCACCCGCCGGGACGGGTCAGCGTCGGGGAGCGGGACTACACGTACCCGATGCGGCAGCGGGCCGCGACGCTCTGGTACCACGACCACCGGCACGGGCACACCGGCGTGGCGGTCTGGCGCGGGCTCGCCGGCTTCCACCTGGTGCACGACGAGGAGGAGGACGCCCTGCGGCTGCCCACCGGGGACCGCGACCTGCCGATCATGATCGCCGACCGGTCGTTCGCCGCCGACGGGTCGCTGCGCTACCCGCTGGTCGACCCGAACCTGCGCACCCCCGGCGTCACCGAGCCGTACATGAACGGCGTGCTCGGCGACGTCATCCTGGTCAACGGCGCGCCCTGGCCGGTGCTGGCGACCGACCGGGCCCGGTACCGGCTGCGGTTGCTCAGCGCCTCCAACGCCCGACGCTACCGGCTGGCGCTCGATCCCCCGCCGCCCGGCGGTGGCGGCGTGGTGCAGATCGGTGGCGACGGCGGCCTGCTGCGACATCCCGTCCGCCACGACGAACTCGACATCTCGCCCGCCGAACGCTTCGACGTGCTCGTTGACTTCTCCCGCTACCGGCCGGGCACCCGGGTACGGCTGGTGAACCGGCTCGGCCGCCCGCTGGCACGGCCCCGCCTCGGCACCACCGAGGTGTGGCGCCTGATCAGCGACTTCCACCACCCGGTGCACGTGCACCTGGACCCGTTCCAGGTGATCAGCCGCAACAACCGGGCCCCCGGCCCGTACGACGCCGGCTGGAAGGACACCGTCGACGTACGCCCGTCGGAGGCGGTCGAGATCGCCGTCCGGTTCACCGATCACGCGGGCGCGTTCATGCTGCACTGCCACAACCTCGAACACGAGGACATGGCGATGATGGCCGACTTCGTCACCACGTAGGACCGGGAGTCCTCTCCCCCGGCCGTCGGCGTTCGGGGCGGGGCCGCCGGTGGTCCGGCCCCGCCCGACCGGCGGGCTCACCGGCGACACCTGTCTCATCGAACGCAGGTGGCGCTCGGATCGAGCGGACATCGACGGCGTAGCCGGCCTCCGTTTCCGCCGCTCTCCCAGGGCCAGCCGACGTCGAACGCGACCGGAGCGGACGCCGAACGGCTCGCCCGCCGGGCGGCGCTCGTTACGCAACGTCACCGGTCACCGCGGTGGTCGATCCCGGTCCTTTGTTGGCGCGCCGACCACCGACGAAGGTTCGGCGCCATGGTGACCCGAGTCACAGGAGGAAGTGCACCTGCCTGCGGACGTGGTGTCGTCTAGCTGATCGTGAGACAGAGTCCCGACGAGGAACACCTCGTCCGCCGCATCGCCGCCGGCGACCGGCGCGCGTTCGACGAGCTGTACCGGCGCACCTCGCCGTGGCTGCTCGCCCGGCTGCGCCGCCGGTGCGCCGACGACGACGTGGTCGCCGACGTGATGCAGGAGACCTACCTGGCGGTGTGGCGGGCGGCCGGCAGCTTCGCCGGATCCGCGACCTCCGGTAGCGCGGTCGGCTGGCTGTGGACCATCGCGGCGCACCGCCTCGTCGACGCGTTCCGCCGCCGCGCCCGGGCTGGGCAGGTGCCCGCCGTGCCGCTGGCCGAGACGGTCGCACCGGCTGCCGAGGACGAGGTGCTGGCCGGCCTGGTCGGTCACGAGATGGAGCAGGCGCTGCTCGAACTGCCGTCCGACGCCCGCGAGGTGCTGCGCGCGATGGTGCTCGACGGGCTCTCCGTACGGGAGACGTCGGTGCTGCTCGGCGTGCCGGAGAACACGGTCAAGTCCCGGGCCCGGCGGGCCCGGATCGCCCTTCGGGAGGCGCTGTCATGACCACCCACCCCAGTCCCGCCGTGCTCGCCCGCTACGCCGACCGGGAAGCCGACCTCGACGAGGTCACCACCTGGTCGGTCGAGGTGCACCTGGAAGCCTGCGCCGACTGCCGCGCCGGGTTGGCGACCGGCAGCGACGACCTGCTCGCCCGGGTCGCCGCCACCCTGGACGCCGCGATCGCCACCGGGCCGGCCCCGGCTCCGCGCCGCCGCTGGTCGGCGGCCCGACGCCGCTGGTTCGTCTGGGCCCTGCTGCCGTGGCTGACCATGACACTGGCCGTCCTGGCCTGCGCGGTCCTGATCCAGTCGACGCTGCCGGGCTTCCCGGCGCTGGTGCTGCTGCTCGCCCCGGTGGCTCCGCTGCCCGCGGTTGCTGTCGCGTGGAGCCGGCGTTTCGACCCGGCCTGGGAACTGATCGCCGGTACACCGACCGCCGGACTGGCGATGCTGCTGCGGCGTACTGCCGCGGTGCTTGCCGTGATCGTGCCGGCGCTCGCCCTGGCCGGCGCCCATGTCGGGGTCTCCCTGGCCCTGGCGCTGCTGCCGTGCCTGGCCTTCACCGCCGCCACCGTCGCGCTTGGCGCCTTCGTCGGCGTCCGCCGCGCCGCCGCCGGGCTCGGCGCCGCCTGGACGCTCACCGTCATCACACCGACCGTCGTCACGAGCGACCTGCCCGCCGTGCTGCGACCGGGCACCGCGCCCGGGTGGGCTCTGATCACTCTCGCCCTGGCCGGCCTGGCCGCCACCCGGGCCGACCACTTCCGCCGGCTGACCAGCCACGGCTGACCAGCCACGACCAAGGAGCAACAGATGCGTACGGTGAGCGCGGCCGAGACGGCCCCCACCCTTCACCCCTGGGCGGTCCACGCCGAGGGACTGCGCGTGCGAGCCGGCCGACACATGGCCGTGGACGGGCTCGACCTGGCTCTGGGCACCGGTGTGCACGGTCTGCTCGGGCCCAACGGCGCGGGCAAGACCACCCTCATGCGGGCGCTGGCCACCGTGCTCAAGCCGGCCGGCGGCCGGCTTGAACTGCTGGGCGAGCAGGTGGACGCCCGCACCGACCTGCGACGCGTACGCCGAGGGCTGGGCTACCTGCCGCAGCAGTTCGGATTCTACCCACGCTTCACGGTGCGCGAGTTCGTCGAGTACATGGCCTGGCTCAAGGAGATGCCGAAGCAGGCCGTACCCGGCGCGACCCAGCGGGCGATCGAGCGGGTCGGCCTGGCCGCCAAGGCGGAGGCGCGGATGAAGACGCTGTCCGGCGGCATGTTGCGCCGGGCCGGCATCGCCCAGGCGATCGTCAACGATCCGGCGGTACTGCTGCTCGACGAGCCCACCGTCGGTCTGGACCCGGAACAGCGCCTCGACTTCCGGGAACTGTTGCGCGACGTGGGCACGGACAGCTGCGTACTGGTCTCCACCCACCTGGTCGAGGACGTGGTGGCCGCCTGCACCGATGTCGTCATGGTCAACGAAGGCCGCCTGGTCTTCCAGGGCACGCCGGCCGAACTGACCGCGCAGGGCGCCGACGGCGACCCCGGCGACAGCCCTGCCGAGCGCGGCTACTCCGCACTGCTGCGGCGCCACCGGGCGGTCGCCCGATGAGCCGCGTCCTGGGCATCGAGCTGCGCCGCTCCGCGGCGATCGGCGCCGCCGTCAGCCTGGCCGTCGTCGGTTCGCTGGCCATGTACTTCGCCGAGGGGATCGCGTTCTCGGCCGGCTGGATGCAGCTGGCGATGACTCAGCGCTGGTACCTGGCCCTGCTCTGGCCGCTCATGCTGGCCGCGGGCGCCTGGCAGGCCCGCCGGGAGCACCGCTCGAACGTGGGCGAGCTGTTCGCCACCACTCCCCGTCCCGTACCGCAGCGGGTGCTGCCGACGCTCGCCGCGATGGCCATCGCCGTGGTCGCCGGATATCTGGTGATGGGGCTTGCCGGCGCCGCCTGGATCTTCGGTACCGCGGGCTACCTGCCGGTGGCGGTCTTCGTCGTCACCGCCGTCGGCGCGCTGGCGCTGATCGCCGCGGCCTGGCTCGGCCTGGCCGTCGGCCGGCTGCTGCCGTCCCCGGTGACCGCTCCCGCAGTCGGTGTCGCGGGACTGGGCCTGCTGTTGACGGTGCCGTTCGCCACCAGGCCGTTCGGGTGGCTGGCCCTGATCCTCTCGCCGATGGTCGAGATGAACATGCCGGACGACTACGCCACCGTCCCCGGCCGGGTCAGCGCCGCGCAGAGCCTGTGGCTGGCCGGACTGGCGGTCGCCGCCGCGCTGCTGTTCGCCTCCAGCGGCTGGCGCTCCCGGGTCGCGGCGGTGCTGCCCGTGGTCGTGGGCGTAGCGCTCGCCGTCACCGTCGTGCCGCACGAGAACCGACTCGTCACCGACGCGGTCGACCCGGTGGCACGCGAGCTGGTGTGCGCCGACGGGGAACCGCGGGTGTGCGTAAGCCGGGTCCACGAGCGGCGGTTGCCCGAGGTGACCGCACCGGCCCGCGAGGCCCTGGCCCTCCTGAAGAAGCTGCCTGGCGCCCCGACCCGGGTGCACGAGGACACCTCCGTCTTCCCGGACACCTACGTCGAGTTCCACGCCGACACCGTCCTGCTGCGCGTCGACGCCGACCGGAAGGGTCGCCTGGCGAACGGGTCGAGCGTGCTCACCGACGTGCTGACCGGGGCTTTCGCCGGCCCGCCGACCTGCGAGGACGCTCCCGCCTGGGCCGACCGGCTGGCCGCCGCCCACTGGCTGACGGGCACCAGGCCCGCGCCGCCGGACCGGGACCAGAACGGCCGGCCCGAGCCCGGCGACGTCTCCGAGGACCCGAGCGTCGAGGCCACCGAGGTGTGGCAGCGGCTGCGCGCCATGCCCGAGGAGGAAGCGACGTCCCGCGTGGCCGCCCTGCGGCAGGCCGCGGTGAACTGCCGGCCCGGTGAGGGAGTGCTCCGATGAGGGGGTTGCGCCTCTACCTGAGATCCCGCCGCGCCCCCGTCGCGATCGGCACGGCCGCCGGCATCCTCGTCCTGATGTGGGTGCTGTGGGAGACGAGCTCCGACAGCCCCGAGGCGGGCTCGCAGATGGTCGTACTGAGCGTCCTGCTGATGGTCGCCGCCCTGACGATGACGCTGAGCGGCCCCGACGACGAGCTGGACCGGACCGGCGCGCTGGCCTGGCCGGCCCGTCGGGCCCTCCATCTGCTGACCGCCCTGGTGCTCATCGGCGGCCTGCTGCTGATCACCCGGTTCACCGGCGCCCGGTTCGGTCCGATGTCGCTGGTGCTCCGGGACACCGCCGGCCTGCTGGGCTTGACCGCGCTGGGCGCTGCCGTCATCGGTACGGCCAAGGCATGGTTCCTGCCGCTGGGCTGGACCCTGGCCGCCGTCCTGTTCCCCCGGGGCGACAACCTCCTGGGCCGCGTCCTGACCTGGCAGACGCAGGAACCCCCGAGCAGGGCCGCGGCCGTCACGGCAGCCACGCTGGCCGTGACGGGCCTGATCGCGTACGCGGTGACCGGGCCGGCCCGCAGAGCGCCCGCCGATGCCGCCGCACCGTGAGGCATCCCTCACGCCTTGCTGGGCCGCTTCGACCACGCGCTGTCCCAGGTCGCCACCGGTGGATGTCCGTCATCACTGAGCGCGCCCAGCAGGCGCAGCCCGTCCTCGGCGGGGCTGCCGGGTGGCGCGGACAGCACCAGCAACTCCATCCCCGATTCATCCGGCAATGAGAAGTTCTCCTGGTGCAGTTCGAGCAGTCCGACCAGCGGGTGCCGGTACGCCTTGCGGCCATGCGTGCGGGCGCGCACGTCCGCGCGCGCCCAGAGGCGGCGGAAGCGCTGGCTGCCCATCGCCAGCTCGCCGATGAGCGAGGCCAGGCGCGGGTCGTCGGGGTATTTCCCGGCGGCCAGGCGCAGGTGCCCGACCACGTCGAGGGTGCATTTCTCCCAGTCGGCGTACAGGCCGCGCTCGGCCTCGTCGAGAAAGATGTGCCGGGCGGTGTTCAAGCCCGGCAGCTCCCGGCCGTAGAGGAGCCTGGCGAGGCGGTTTCCGGCGGCCACGTCCAGCCGGTGGTCCAGGATCAGGGCGGGCGCGTCGGTGACCAGGTCGAGTACGCGGAGCAGCTCCGGCCGCAGGCGCCCGCTGGGCGACCTCGCGGGGCGGCGGCGCTGCCGGGCGAGCCGGTACAGGTGCTCGCGTTCGGTCTCGTCGAGGCCGAGGACGCGGGCGAGCGCGTCGAGGACCTGTTCGGAGGGCTGGGTGGCGCGGCCCTGCTCCAAGCGTACGTAGTAGTCGACGCTGACCCCGGACAGGTGCGCGACCTCTTCGCGACGCAGCCCTTCGACGCGGCGGCGGCTGTCGGTGGGGATGCCGACGGCGGAAGGGTCGATCCGGGAGCGCCGGGTGCGCAGGAAGCCCGCGAGATCGTCCATGTGCTCAGTATGGCTGCGGTGACACACGTGAAGGTGGTCCTGTCGTTACCAGGAAGTCCCGTCCGACGGAAGAGGAGCCCCTGAACGACGCAGCCCTGGCGGCCGAGCATCTGTGGCGACACACCTCCTTGAAGGGAACAGCCATGAAGACGCTCATCGTCTACGCCCACCCCGAGCCGCGTTCGCTGAACGGCTCGCTGAAGGACCTCGCCGTGTCCACGCTCGAAGCCGCCGGGCACGAGGTGCGGGTGAGCGACCTGTATGCGATGAACTGGAAGGCCGTGGTGGACGCGGCGGACTTCGGCGCGCACGCCACGAGCCCGCTGCGGGTGGTGCCGAGCTCGGGTGGGGCGTACGACGCCGACGCCCTCACGGCCGACGTGGCAGCCGAGCAGGAGAAGCTGCGGTGGGCCGACACGGTGATCTTCCAGTTCCCGATGTGGTGGTACACGATGCCGGCGATCCTCAAGGGCTGGGTGGACCGGGTGTTCTCCTTCCACTTCGCCTACGGCGTCGGAGCGCACGACGAGACCCGGTACGGCGAGCGTTTCGGTGAGGGAACGCTGCAGGGGCGGCGGGCGATCCTGTCGGTGACCCTCGGGGGCCCGGAGTCCCACTACACCGATCGCGGGATCAACGGCCCGATAGAGGACCTGCTGTTCCCGATCCACCACGGGATCCTGTACTACCCGGGCATGGAGGTGCTGCCGCCGTTCGTGTTGTACGGCGCCGACAAGATCACCGGCGGCGACTTCGAGGACGCCGCAAAGGCGTGGAAGGAGCGGCTGCTGTCGCTGGAGACGACCGAGCCGATCGCGTTCCGGCGCCAGAACTTCGGTGACTACGAGATCCCGTCACTGCGCTTGAAGGAAGGCCTGGAAGTGCCGGGCCGCAAGGGTTTCGGCCTGCACGTACGGGGTTAGCCGCCGAGGAGGGCAGGACCGATCCGGGGCGCGAGCCCGAGGATCAGCCGTCGGTCGTGGTCGCGGATGTGTTCGTCGACCTTGGGTAGGGCTGCCGCCACCGATCACCGCCACGCCCAACGTCGCGGATCACTCGACTTACGAAACACGCCTCAGGCCGCCGCCACGATGCCGTTCGGTGGGGGCGTCAGGCGGGTGAGTATGCCGGCGGCGGCGACGACACAGCAGGTGGCCACGATGCCGAGCAGGAGGGGGTATCCGCCGCCGGCGTGCAGGACAGCGGCGCCGCCGAGAGGGGCGGTGGCCTTGGCGACGGTGACGGGGGCGGCGAGTCGCCCGGCGATGGTGGCGTAGGCGGTGGTTCCGTAGCGGTCGGTGAGGAGGGCGGGGGTGGCGAGGCTGGCGATGCCGAAGCCGAGGCCGAATCCGGTGACGGTGACGACTGCTCCGACGCCGGTCCCGGCGGCGAGGGGCATGGCGAGGACGGCGACGGCCTGGACGGTGAAGACCGTGGCGACGATCGTGGTGACCGGGAGTCGGCGCCGGGCACCGGTGAGGACGAGTCGTCCGGTGACGGACAGGACGCCGAGCAGGCCGGCGGCGGACGCGGCGAAGGTGGCGGAGTGGCCGCGGCTGGTGAGGTAGCCGACGAGGTGCACGCCGATGGTGCTGGTGGCGGTGCCGTGGGCGACGAGGGCGGCGGCGAGGACCCAGAACCGGGGATCGCGCATCGCGGCGCGCGCCGCCGCCCGCCGCGAGGTGCGGTCCGGTCGCGGTCTGGAGGTGGACGCCGTGACGTGCGGCGGCTTGCGGACGGTGAGGGCGTGTAGCGGCACGGTCGACACGCCGTGGACGGCGGCGAGCGCGAGTAGGGCGCCGCGCCAGCCGAGGTGGGCGACCAGGTGGCCGGTGAGGGGCATGAATATGGTGCTGGCGAACCCGGCGACGACGGTGACCGCGAGCAGGGCGGTGGGTCGTCGGTCGGGGGCGAACCAGGAGACGATGACGGCGAAGGCCGGTTCGTAGAGGACCATCGCGCCGGTGATCCCGATACCGGTCATGACGGCGTAGAGCTGCCCGATGGTCTGGACCTGGGACCAGGCGATCAGCAGCCCGGTGGCGGCGATCGAGCCGACGGTCATGAGGCCGCGTCCGCCGTGCCGGTCGAGCCACCTGCCGACGGGGACGGCCATCAGCGCGCTGGCGAGGACGCTGGCGGTGAGCGCCCCCGTGACGGCGGTGGTGGAGGCCTCAAGGCTGGCGGCCATGGGGGTGAGCAGGACCGCGTAGGCGTAGTAGAGGGTGCCGTAGCCGACCGTGGAGGTGACGGCGAGGGCGGCGACGATGCGCCACTCGTGGCGCCCGCCGGCCCTGGAGCCGGCGGGCGCCGTCGTGGAGGTGGTCATCAGCCGGCGCAGCAGCCACCGGTCTGGGTGGTTGCCGGAGTGTCGAGGCTGATCAGGTTCAGCGGCGCGGACAGCAGACCCCCGGAGACGCCGGTGGCGAGCCCCTTACCGACCGGCTCCGGGACGGGGCCGCAGCAGCTGTCGGCGCCGGTGGCCTCGGCGGGGTTGCTGTTGCACACACCGGTTTCGGGTAGGTCGAGCTGGACGTCCCGGGCCGCGGTCCAGTCGCCGGCGAGAGCGGCGACGACGGAGCGGACCTGCTCGTAACCGGTGGCCATCAGGAACGTCGGCGCCCGGCCGTAGCTCTTCATGCCGACGGCGTAGTAGCCGGGCTCCGGGTGGGCGAGCTCGTCGACGCCGTGGGGCGGGACGGTCCCGCAGGAGTGCTCGTTCGGGTCGATCAGCGGGGCGAGCGCCCGGGCGGCGCCCATGACCGGGTCGAGATCCAGGCGCAGCTCGGCGGCGATGGAGTGATCGGGCCGGAAGCCGGTGGCGGCGACGATCCGGTCGACCGTGACGGACTCGTCGGTGCCGCCGGTGTGACGGACGACGACGGTGACCCGCCCCTCGGCCGGGGTGACGGCGTGGACGGAGAAGCCGGTGAGCAGGCGGATCCGGCCGGCCTCGACGTGATCTCGCAGGCGGGAGCCGAGGGCGCCGCGGGCGGGCAGGGCGTCGGCGTCGCCGCCGCCGTAGGTGCGTGCCGGGGACGCGGAGCGGATCGCCCAGGTCACCTCCGTGCCAGGTGCCCGCGTGGCGAGGTCGGCGAGGGAGAGCAGGGTGTTGGCGGCCGAGTGACCGGCGCCGACGACGAGGGTGTGCCGACCGGCGAACCGGTCCCGGTCGCCGCCGAGCACGTCCGGCAGGGCGTGCTCCAGGTGCGCGGCGGCACCGGTCTCACCGCGGGCGGGCAGGCCGGAGGCGCCGAGGACGTTGGGGGTGCCCCAGGTGCCGGAGGCGTCGATGACGGCCCGGGCGAGGATCTCCTCGCCGGTGGTGAGGCGGATCAGGAAGGGGGCCTGTTCGCGTCCGCCGGTGCGGAGGCGGTCGAAGCCGAGGCGGCTGATCGCCTCGACCCGGGCGCCGTAGCGCAGGTGGGGCTTGAGCTGCGGAAGCTCGGCGAGGGGCTGCAGGTAGTCGGCGGCGAGGTCGCCGCCGGTGGGCAGGGCGTCGAGGTCGGGAGCGACCCAGCCGGCGTCGTCGAGCAGCCGACGGGCGGCGGGGTCGATGTTGTACCGCCACGGGGAGAACACCCGCACGTGGCCCCACTGCCGCACGGCGGCGCCGGCGACGTCACCGGCCTCGAGGACGGTGAAGGGAAGACCGCGCTCGTGCAGGTGAGCGGCGGCGGCGAGGCCGACCGGGCCGGCGCCGATGACGGCGACCGGCAGCTGGTCCAGGGTGCTCATCAGAAACTCCTTGTGTCGATGTTCATCGAATCAGAATGGTGCAGTAGGGCGCGGGCCCACGGCGGCGGTTGTGGGGCGTCAGGTGATGGTGGGGCTGCGGCGTTCGAGGAGGATCACGTCGCGCCAGCGGCCGTGGTGGCGGCCAACCCGTTCGCGGGTGCCGATGACCCGGAACCCGGCCCGTTGGTGCAGGGCGAGGCTGGCGGTGTTCTCGCCAAAGACGCCGGACTGGATGGTCCAGATGCCAGCGGCTTCCGTGGAGGCGATCAGGGCATCGAGGAGCAGTCGGCCGGTGCCGCGGCCGCGGGCGGCGGGGTCGATGTAGACGGAGTGTTCGACGACACCGGCGTAGACCATGCGGGTCGAGGTGGGTGAGACGGCGACCCAGCCGATGACGGCCCCGTCTGCGTCGCTGGCTACCAGCCGGTGGTCGGTCAACTTGCCGGCGTCGAACTCCGCCCAGGTCGGGGCGGCGGTTTCGAAGCTGGCGTCGCCGGTGTCGAGGCCGGCCTGGTAGATCGTCAGGACCCGATCGGCATCGTCGGCCGTCATCGCGCGGACGACGATGTCGACCATCAGCAAGCTCCGTTCGGGTGCGGGGCGGGGCGGCCCATGACGACGTCGGCAGCGGAGGGGAAGCAGCCGACGCACGCGTCGTTGATGCGGTAGAGGCGGGCGGTGCCGACCGGCTCGACAAGCACGAACCGCACCTCGGTGAGGATCTTCAGGTGTTGGGAGACGGTGGACTGCGCCAACCCGACCGCGGCGACGATCTCCCCCACGCTCATGGGCCGGGCATGTCGGGCGAGGTACTCGACGATCTGCACCCGCGTCGGGTCCGCGAGGGCCCGGAACCACGAGGCGTAGGTCTGCGCGGTCGTCCGGTCGAGCAGTTCGTCCACCATCCACCCCTCTATCGTTTATCGCCGATTGGCGATGGAAGTGTAGCGGGTGTCGTCGCGGCGAGACAGGCGGTGGCGACGACGAGTCGGGCGATCGCGGTCAGCGTGCGCGGCTCGACGCGGTCCGCGGTGTCGGCCGGGCTGTGGTAGCCGCCCATGCCGGCTCCGATGCCGACCGCGGCGAACCCGGCTGCCCCGTAGCGGCGGTTGTCGGACGCCACCGGACCCGCCGCGAGCGGGACGCCGGTGTGCCGACCGGCCTGGTCGAGCAGCGCCAGGAGCCGATGGGCCGGTCCACCGGCCTCGATCGCCGCCGCTGCGCCCAGCCGACCGGCGCCGTCCACGTTGACCACCAGCGGCGCGGCCCCTGCGGCGCGGAGTTGGGCGGCGTGGTGGGCGGAGCCGAGCGCGCCGACCTCCTCGCCGTCGAGCAGCGCGACCGACAGCCCGACGCCTTCCGCCAGCCCGGTCGACAGGACCCGGGCCACCTCGAGAACCACCGCGACCCCGCTCGCGTTGTCCGCCGCGCCGGGTTGGCGCAGCCCCGGGTGGTCCCCGACCCCGTCGTAGTGGGCCGTCAGCAGAAGGTCGCAGGCATCGGGCCCAGCCGGGGCGCCGACGACGGCGTGGACGTTGACACCGGTGACGTCGTCGCGTCGCAGCGGGGCGTTCCCGCTGAACCAGGCCCCCGCCACGCCGGCGGCGGCGAGGACGTCGCGGTGGGTGTCCGCGTCGAGAGTCAGGATGGGCAGCGGGCCGGGGTCGGGTCCGGCCAGGGCAGTGAACTGCCATCCGTCGGCGTCGACGGCCCGGCCCATCAGCAACCCGGCCGCTCCCTGGGCGTCGCGGTAGGCGTCGAACAGGCTGGTTCCCGCCGGCACGACGAGCCACCTGCCGGCGGGAGCGTCGCGTCCGGCCAGGCCGAGCGGCCCCCGGCGCACCTCGCTCAGCTGCGCCGAGGCGGCGTGGATCGCGACCTGCCGGCCGAAGGTGAGCGGCGCGGCGGTGCCGCCACCGCCCCACGTGGTCGCGGGAACCGCGTACACCTGTGGCACGGAGCGGACCGGGAACTCTTCGGTCGTCACGGAGGCACCGTGGCGGGTGAGCCGCTCGACGAGCCACGCCCGGGCGGCGGCGCCACCGGCCGACCCGACGCGTCGGCCCGCGAAGTCGTCCCCGGCGAGGGTGGCGACGGTGGCCGCCATCCGGTCGGCCGAGATCTGGCCGAGCAGGTCTGCCGGCAGGGCCGAGGTCATCCGCAGCACCCCTGTGCCGCCGTGGGGGCCCCGGTCTCGGTGCCGCAGCAGGAACCGACCACCTGTGCGGCCTCCGCCGTGCCGCAGCACCCGCCGACGGTAGCCGTCCCACCGGCGGGCGGCAGGACCGAGCCGACCGCCTGGGCGGGGCTCCCGCAGCAGGAGCCGGAGCCGGTGACCGCGAGGGCGGCGGTCGGGTCGCCGGCGAACCCGCCGGCGGTCTGGGTGTTCTCGCTCATCAGAACTTCCTTTCGGCTATCGGGGGCTGATCAGGGTGTAGACGGTGGTGCGGGCCTGTTCGTAGCGACGCTGGGTTCGCTGCGCGGGGGTGGACACCTCGGCGCAGGAGTCGCAGAACAGCACTTCCTCCGGGGCTGTCGACGACCGCCGGGTCTTGCCGAACATGACGATTCCTTCCCGACGAGCGCTTGTCTTGACGTCCGTCTAAGCAGAGACTTGCACGCTGATTAGAGAGATGTCAACCTAGAGGCATGTCAAAGCAACCGGCGCCGCTCGCCGTGATCGACCTGAACGCCGATGCGCCCTGTTGCCCGCCGCTCGCGCAGCGCCAGGTGCCCGCGGAGACGGCCGCGGTCCTCGCGCCCGCGTTCAAGGCCCTCGGCGATCCGGTGCGGCTGCGGCTGATGTCGATGATCGCCTCCGCCGAGGGCGGGGAGGCCTGCGTGTGCGACCTGACGCCGGCGTTCGACCTGACCGGGCCGACGATCTCGCACCACCTGAAGACGCTGCGCGAGGCGGGTCTGGTGGACGCCGAACGGCGCGGCACCTGGGTCTACTACCGGGCGCGACCGGGGATCCTGCGCCAACTGGCGGCCCTGCTCACCGTCGAGCCAGCCGGGCCGTGACGCCATTCGGCGCCGTGCACGACGCCGGCCGGACAGCGATCAGCGTGGTGCGCCAGCCGGGAACGGCGGGACACGCGCCGAGCCCGCCCTTCTGCGCCGCCCGGACGACAGGCGCGTGGCGAGGGCACGCATGACGCGGGTGGCGTCGCGGCTGACGCCTCGCAGCGTGTTCGAGGCGAAGGATCGCTGGAACTCCAGCCCCACGTAGGCCAGCCCCTGGTGGCTGGTGGAGAGTCCGCCCACCTGTCGGGGCATGCCGTGCGCCAGGGCGCCGAGGGGTTCCAGGTAGCCCAGGTCCGGGCGGTAGCCGGTGGCGAAGACGACCGCGTCGACGGGCTCGACGGTGTCGTCACCCCAGACGACGCCGTCGGGGGTGAAGGCGGTGAACATGTCCCGGCGGGCGAGCTGCCCGGAGGCGACGGCACGGCGGTAGACGCCGGTGTCGAGTACGGCGGCATGCCGGATCAGACGGGTGAGGACGCGCCGGGGGAGGCGGTCCGCGCCGGTGACACTCAGCCAGTGGTGCAGGTCCCGCCCACCGATGCGCTGCGGCAGGAACCGGACGGGTTCCCGGGTGGCGAGGGTGACGCGCGCGTGCGCCGCGAGTTCGTAGGCGACCTGCACCGCGGAGTTGCCCGCCCCGACGACGACGACCCGCTTGCCGGCGTAGGGACCGGGCCGGCGGTAGTCGGCGACATGCACCAGGTCGCCGGTGAAGTCGCCCCGGCCGGGCAGGTCGGGCAGGTACGGGTTGCCGAAGGACCCGCTGGCGGCGACGACACCGGCCGCGGCGATCCGGTCACCGGCGTCGGTACGGACGAGGTAGCCGCCGTCAGCGCGCGGGTGGACCTCGACGACCCGCACGCCAGTGCGGATCTCGACGTCGAGACTGCCGGCGTAGCGGCGCAGGTAGGCGACGACCTCGTCACGGTGGGGGTAGTGGTCGGGGTCCCCGGCGAAGGCCATGCCGGGCAGGGCGCTGTGGCGGGCGGGAGAGTACAGGGTCAGGCTGTCGTAGTAGTCCGGCCAGGAACCGGCCGGTAGGTCACCGGCGTGCAGGACGACCGGACGCAGGCCGACGGCGAGGGCGGCGCGGGCGGCAGCAAGGCCGGACTGGCCGCCGCCAACGATGATCAGGGGCTCGGTTCGAGCGGTCATGGGCAGATCATATCGTTATTTCGTTGAATGACAATATGAAGCCGACGAGGAAGGGTGTGACCATGAGCCAGACCGCCGACCAGTCGACCGGGCCACAGAGCGCCACTCCGGGTCTTGCGCCGCAGACGCAGGAGTTCCTCAAGGCTCTCGGCAGCCCCACCCGGCAGCGAATCATGGCGCTGTTCGCCCGCGGCGCCGAGATGTCCGTGGGAGAGGTCGCCGAGCGGGTCGGCATCAGCCAGGCCACGGCGTCGCAGCAGCTGACCCTGCTGCGACGCGGCGGAGTGGTCACCTCCCGGCGCGACGGCAAGACGGTGTTCTACCGGGCCGACCGGGATGGCGCCCTCACCGCCCTCGCGGACCTGAGTTCCTACCTGACGACCTGCTGCTGACGGCTGCGGCGACGCCCGGCCGGTCTCCCCCGGCACCCGCTACGAGAACCGGGCCGTCGACGAGTCCGCCGGCCTCGACCTGGTCGGCTGCGGCCGATCCACGACGAGATCGAACGCCGCTCCGCCGCCCGCCGAACGAGGTCGGCGTCCCGGCCTCATGACCTGGCTCACGGGCGGAGCGTGAGAGCCAGCAGCCGGGTTAGCATCATTCCGTGCTGATATCACGTGACGCTGATGTGATCAGGTTGCTGGCCGATCCCCTCCGTGCCCGCATCGTCGAGCTGCTCGCCGACGGGCCTGCCTGCACCTGTCACCTGGTTGAGGACACCGGGGCCCGGCAGTCCAACGTCTCCAACCACCTACGTGCCCTGCGGGAAGCCGGACTCGTCGCCCCCGAGCCCCGCGGCCGCTACACCTACTACCGCCTCGACCCGCAGGCGCTTGAGGCAGCCGCCCGACACCTGGGTGACCTCGCCCGGCGCGCACACGCCAGCACAGACAACCCACGGGAATGTCCATGAGCACCGCCACCCGAGCCGACCAAGCCCCACCGGTGGCGGCCCGCCTGTCGCGCCTCGACCGGTTCCTGCCGGCGTGGATCGGCCTGGCGATGGTCGCCGGTCTGCTGCTCGGCCGGGCCGTTCCCGGGCTGGACGACGCTCTCGACGCGGTGCAGATCGGCGGCATCTCCCTGCCCATCGCCCTCGGCCTGCTGATCATGATGTATCCGGTGCTGGCCAAGGTCCGCTACGACCGCCTCGACACCGTCACCGGTGACCGCCGCCTGCTGGTCTCGTCGCTGGTCCTCAACTGGATCGTCGGTCCCGCCATCATGTTCGCCCTGGCCTGGGTGTTCCTGGCCGACCAGCCGGAGTATCGCACCGGCCTGATCATCGTCGGCCTGGCCCGCTGCATCGCCATGGTCGTCATCTGGAACGACCTCGCCTGCGGTGACCGGGAGGCCGCCGCCGTCCTCGTCGCCCTCAACTCCGTGTTCCAGGTGCTCGCCTTCGGCCTGCTCGGCTGGTTCTACCTGTCGGTGCTGCCCGGCTGGCTGGGCCTGGACGGCGCCGCGCTGGAGGTCTCCGGCTGGGACATCGCCGGCAACGTGCTCGTCTTCCTCGGCATCCCGCTGCTCGCGGGCTATCTTTCCCGCCGCCTCGGCGAGCGCGCCAGGGGCCGCGACTGGTACGAGCGGCGATTCCTGCCCAGGATCGGACCCGTCGCCCTGTACGGACTGCTGTTCACCATCGTCATCCTGTTCGCCCTGCAGGGCAAAGCCATCACCGACCGACCGGTCGACGTGGCTCGTATCGCCCTGCCGCTGCTGGCCTACTTCGCCCTCATGTGGGCCGGCTCCTTCCTGGTCGGCCGGGCCGTCGGCCTGAACTACGAACGCACCACCACCCTGGCGTTCACCGCGGCCGGCAACAACTTCGAGCTGGCGATCGCGGTCGCCATCGGCACGTTCGGCATCGCCTCCGGCCAGGCCCTCGCCGGCGTCGTCGGCCCACTCATCGAGGTCCCCGTTCTCGTCGGCCTGGTCTACGTGTCGCTGTGGGCCCGTCGCCGACTGTTCCCCGCCCCGGCACCCCGGCCGTGAGTCGCCTCGACTGCGGGTGCGCATCCGTCATCGGGATCCGCACACCACCGCGCCGCCGCGGTCTGCTGCGCGGCACCGCCCGCGACGCGGCCCACCACTCGGCAACCACTTGAACCTGGAGGACACGATGAGCGACAAACCCAGCGTCCTGTTTGTCTGCGTCCACAACGCCGGCCGCTCCCAGATGGCCGCTGGCTGGCTGCGCCACCTCGCCGGCGACACCGTCGAGGTCCGCTCCGCCGGCAGCGCCCCCGCCGACCAGGTCAACCCCGCCGCCGTGCGGGCCATGCGCGAGGTCGGCATCGACATCACCGACCAGACCCCCAAACTCCTGGAGTACGCCACGGCCGAGTCCTCCGACGTCATCGTCACCATGGGCTGTGGCGACGCCTGCCCCGTGTTCCCTGGCAAGCGCTACGAGGACTGGAGACTCGAAGACCCGGCCGGCAAGGGCGTCGACGCGGTGCGCCCGATCCGCGACGAGATCCGTACCCGGGTGGAGAAACTGCTCACCGAGCTATTCCCCACCGCCTGACCGCACCCTCGTCTCCGCCCGCCGGGTCCCACTCGACGGGTGGTACGCCCGCCGAAGGTCGCCGGGCGGGGAAGCTACGGTCAGCGGTGTCACGCGGAGGTCGCGGCGACGCAGAACTCGTTGCCCTCCGGGTCGGCCATCACGATGTGGTGCCCGGTGTGTTCCGCCAGGACGGTCCCGCCGGCCCGCACCAACCGCTCGGACTCGGCCCTGATCCGCGCCCACCGCTCGTCGGGGTCACCGTGCCCCGGCACCCGGACGTCGATGTGGAGGCGGTTCTTCGCCGTCTTCGGCTCGGGGACCCGGAGGATGGACAGGTGGGGCCCGACGCCCTGCGGGTCGCACAGCCACACCGCGTCGTCCACCGAGTCGCCCTCGGGCGGGTCGAAACTCGCGTGCCACTCCTCGCGGCTGGTGAAGGGCGCGGGTGGCGGCTCGTCCACATAGCCCAGCGCCGTCTTCCAGAACTCGCCGAGGAGCTTCGCGTCCGCGCAGTCGAGGGTCAGGTCGATTCTGGCTGCCATGGCGGGACGGTACCGCCCACCACCGACAGTCGAGGCGGGGCCGAGGAGCCGACGGCGGCTATCCGGCCAGGTGGAGCAGTCCCAGCGCCGTCGTGTCGCCGATCTCGACGCATGCCGTACGGAGCCGGTAGGTGCCCGGCTCCACCTCGACCAGGAGGCGGCCGGCCGGCTCGGTCTCGTCCCCGCCGAGGGCGGCGTCGAACAGCACGGCCGGCCCGTCCGTCGGCCAACTGCCGGCGTCCGCCCAGTCGGCCCGGTCGAACGCGTCGGGTACGAGCCGGACGACCTCGGCCTCGGAGTCGGCGCGGATCCATCGCACGAAGAGGCGGTGTCCGGGAAGGTAGGTGGTGGTGGCCGGCTCGTCGGCCAGGACGAGCGCCTCCGCGTCGCCCACCCGCAGGACGCCCGCGTATCCGTCGACCGCGCACGCCCGCCCGTAGTCGCCCCAGGTGTCGAGGTCGTCGGGGTCGAAGTCGTCGGGCACCCCGCGCCAGGCGGACAGGGCAGTCGCCGGCACGACGACCAGCGGCCCGCCGGAGCTGTCGATCCAGTGCGGGCCGCCGGCCGGTCTGCGCGTCACGGCGGGGTCTTCCGGGAGGTCGGACATGTCGCCGATGATCTCACCCGGACGCCTCCGGCGTCCCCGCGCTCCCGCTCGCGGTCCCCCGCCGGCTATCCGTCGACGGGCGCCACGACCGGGGCGCGGGCGCACTCGCGGCAGGCGCGGGCGGCGGCGGCGATCCTGGCGTGCAGGGCGACGGTGAGCGCACCGACGAGCGCGCCGAGCGCCCAGTTGCCGGCCAGCGCCGCCGCGACGGCGAGGGTGAGGGCGCTGGTCACCAGCGCGACGGTGGCGATGGTGCCGGCCCAGGCCACCATCAGCGGCAGTTGGTGCGGGGTGGGCAGCCGGCGGGCCAGGACGCCGGTGGCGGCCAGCGACGTCGCGGCCAGTAGGGCGGCGGCGGCCGCCACGCCACCCAGATGGGCGGCCAGGGTCTGCGCGAGGTCGGACAGTTGCCGGCGCTGGCCCTGGCCGACGACCGCCACCAGGTGCCAGCAGGCCATCAGGAAGGGCACGGCGAGCAGGACGACGCGGGCCGTGTGGCGGGCCTGGGCGACGGTGAGCTCCTGCTGGAAGGCGGGGGCGACCTCCTCGATGCTGCCGAAGTCGCGTACCGCCGCACGCCTGGCGGCCGATTCGTCGAGGGCGGCGTCGCAGGCCAGCGCCGCGGCGGCGTCGGTGAGGCCGTCGCGCGCCTCGGTCAGCATCCGGGTCTTGGCCCGGGCCGGACCGTGCAGGACGGCCGCCAGGCCGGCGAGATGCTCCTCGATCGGATCGTGCCAAGGCGGTGCAGGCCGCGCACCCGCACCGGCTCGCCCGGCGCGGCGGTCGGGGGCCGTCACGTGGCCGGCCTCGGCGACGGCGACGGCGACGGATCCAGGACGGCGCCGATCGCGGAGGTGAGCTCGCGCCAGGCCGTGCGCTTGTCCACCAGGGCCCGCCGGCCCGAGTCGGTCAGCTCGTAGCAGCGGCGGCGGCGCTCGCCGACGGACTGCCAGTCGCTGCGCAGCAGGCCGAGCCGTTCGAGCCGGTTGAGGGCCGGATACATCGTGCCGGTGCGCAACTCCAGCGCCCCGCCGCTGCGTTCGCGCACGGCCGCGATTATCGCGTAGCCGTGCAGCGGCCCCTGCTCCAACGCGGCGAGCAGCAGCGCGTCCAGGTGCCCGCGGACGGCGTCCTCCTTCATCGGTAGGCAGCCTACCGGACATCATGTAGGTGTGCTATCCATTGGGAGCCAATATGTAGGTAGCCAACGCGAAGGAGCACGAGTGACCAAGCTGCTGCTGTCGGTGCACGTCCTGGCGGCGATCCTCGCGATCGGACCGATCGCCGTGGCCGCCTCACTCTTCCCCCGCTACGCCGGTGCCCGACGCGTCGGCTCCGACGGAAAGGGCGACGCCGCTGCCCCGGGCGGGCACGCGCCCCAGGTCGCCGCCTTCCTGCACCGCACCTGCCGCGCCTACACCGTCGTCGGCGTGGTCGTCCCCGCCTTCGGGCTCGCCACCGGCGCGCGACTCGGCGTCCTGACCGACGCCTGGCTCGTCACCTCGATCGCCCTGACCGCGATCGCCGCCGCCCTGCTGGCGCTGGTCATCCTCCCCGGCCAGCGACGCCTGCTGGCCCCGGCCGAGGCCACGGCCACGGCCGTCGGCGGCGGAACCCGGGCGGCGGCGAGCCGACTCGCCATGACCACCGGGATCTTCAACCTGCTGTGGGCGATCGTGGTCGTCCTGATGATCGTCCGGCCCGGCTCCACGACGGGGGTGTGACCGCCGTGCGTACCCTGCGGATCGTGGCCGAGGCCGAGGCCGCCTCCCTGGCGGTCCTGCTGGCCAACCTGGCCACCGCGCACGCCCCGGCGGTCACCGCCCTGGGCGGACCCGTCCACGGCGCCTGCTACCTCGCCGTCATCGCCTGCACCTGGCTGACGGCCACCGCCACCCCCGCCGCCCGCTGGCTCGCCGTCGTCCCCGGCGTCGGCGGCCTGCTCGCGCTGCGCCGGATCGCGCGCGCCCCCGCCCCGGCCGGCGGCGGGACCGAAGCCGGATGAGGTGGGTCTTCGGGCGCCCGGCGTGCCGGCCAGGTCGAGCACGGTGGCGGGGTCCACGACCGCGCACCCGCCCCAGACCGGTGCCCGCCTCCAAGGTGCGCAGCCGCGCCGCCTCCCGTCGCGCCGGGCCACTCGCGCGCCGGGCCACTCGCGGGGCGGGACGGAACGCCGCCGGCCGAACGTCGGCGCCACGGCGGCCACCGGCCGGGCTGATGGCGACGCCGCGACGGCCACCGGCAGGATGGGCGGGTGCCCGCCCCCACTCCCCCGCCGTCGGCCGTGCTCGACGCGGTACTCGAACGGCTGACCTACGTCAACGAGGAGACCGGCTACACCGTTGCCCGGGTCTCCACCGACCGCGGCGGCGACCTGCTCACCGTCGTCGGGGCGCTGCTCGGCGCCCAGCCCGGGGAGAGCCTGCGGCTGACCGGCCGATGGTCCTCACACCCGCAGTACGGCCGGCAGTTCGAGGTCCACTCCTACACCACCGTGCTGCCCGCCACCATCCAGGGCATCCGGCGCTACCTCGGCTCGGGGCTGGTCAAGGGCATCGGCCCGGTGTTCGCCGAGCGGATCGTCGCCCACTTCGGCCTCGACACCCTGGACGTCATCGAGACCGAGCCCGCCCGCCTGGTCGAGGTGCCCGGCCTCGGGCCGAAACGCACCGCGAAGATCACCGCCGCCTGGGCGGAGCAGAAGGCCATCAAGGAGGTGATGGTCTTCCTCCAGGGCGTCGGCGTGTCCACCTCGCTGGCCGTGCGCATCTTCAAGCAGTACGGCGACGCCTCCATCACCGTGGTGCGCAACGAGCCGTACCGGCTGGCCGCCGACGTGTGGGGCATCGGCTTCAAGACCGCCGACACCATCGCCCAGTCCGTCGGCATCCCGCACGACAGCCCGCAGCGGGTCAAGGCCGGCCTGCAGTACACCCTCTCCGAGGCCACCGACGACGGCCACTGCTACCTGCCCGACGCCCGACTGGTCGCCGACGCCACCAAGATCCTCGACGTGCCCGGCGACCTCGTCACCACCTGCCTCGACGAACTGGTGGCCGAGGAGGGCGTCATCCGCGAGACGCTGCCCGGGCCGGACGGCGAGGCGACGACGGCGGTGTACCTGGTGCCGTTCCACCGCGCCGAGCGGTCCCTGGCCGGCTCGCTGCTGCGGCTGCTGAACGACCGCGCCGACCGGCTGCCCCACTTCGCCGCCGTCGACTGGGACCGGGCACTGGCCTGGTTGAAGGCCCGCACCGGCACCGACCTCGCCCCCGAGCAGGTCGAGGCCGTCCGGCTCGCCCTCACCGCCAAGGTCGCCGTGCTCACCGGCGGGCCGGGCTGCGGCAAGAGCTTCACCGTCCGCTCCGTCGTCGAACTCGCCGCCGCCAAGAAGGCCAAGGTCACCCTCGTCGCGCCGACCGGCCGCGCCGCCAAGCGGCTCTCCGAGCTGACCGGGCACCCCGCCGCCACCGTGCACCGGCTGCTGCAGCTCCGCCCCGGCGGGGAGGCCAGCCACGACCGGGACAACCCCCTCGACGTCGACCTGCTCGTCGTCGACGAGGCCTCCATGCTGGACCTCGTCCTGGCCAACAAGCTCGTCAAGGCCGTACCGCCCGGCGCGCACCTGCTGCTCGTCGGCGACGTCGACCAGCTTCCCTCCGTCGGCGCCGGGGAGGTCCTGCGGGACCTGCTCGCCGCCCCCGCCATCCCCCGCGTCCGGCTGACGCAGATCTTCCGCCAGGCCGCGGAGTCGGGGGTCGTGACCAACGCCCACCGCATCAACGCCGGCAAGCCGCCCCTGCTCCAGGGCCTCGACGACTTCTTCCTGTTCGCGTGCGACGACACCGAGGCCACCGCCGCCCTGACCGTCGACGTCGCCTGCGCCCGCATCCCCGCCCGCTTCGGCCTCGACCCCCGCCGCGACGTGCAGGTGCTCACCCCCATGCACCGCGGGCCCGCCGGCGCCGCGGCCCTGAACACGCTGCTGCAACAGCGCCTCACCCCCGCCCGCGACGGGCAACCCGAGCGCCGCGTCGGCGGCCGGGTGTTCCGCATCGGCGACAAGGTCACCCAGATCCGCAACAATTACGACAAGGGCCAGGCCGGCGTCTTCAACGGCACCGTCGGCATCGTCACCGCCCTGACCCCGGAGGAGCAGACCCTGACCGTACGCACCGACGAGGACGAGAACATCGACTACGACTACGACGAGCTCGACGAGCTGGCCCACGCGTACGCCATGACGATCCACCGCTCGCAGGGCTCCGAGTACCCCGCGGTGGTCATCCCGCTCACCACCAGCGCCTGGATGATGCTGCAACGCAACCTGCTCTACACCGCCGTCACCCGCGCCAAGAAGCTCGTCGTCCTCGTCGGCTCCCGCCGCGCCCTCGCCGCCGCCGTACGCACCGTCGGCGCCGGACGCCGCCACACCGCCCTCGACCACCGCCTCGCCTGAACGCGGATCCACCCGGCGTCGCTCGTTCCGGTCGGCCGGCGCGGCGGCGGGAGGCAGTCCGGTTGTGATCCGCCGCTATGCGTCCCCGACCGGCACCCCGACCTCGGCGGCCGGCTCCCGCCGGTCGGCGGCGGTCGCCATCGCGCTCAGCGCGAAAACGGTGCAGACGGTCAGGACGGCGGGCAGGCCCTTGAGCGCATCGGACAGCTGACCGACGCCGGCGTCGACGAGGCCAGGGTCGTAACCCGAGACGACCGAGGGATACCACCACAGCGCGTCCTGGCGTGGCGCTATCGGGGCGGGGATCGCGGTGAGCACGTACGCGATGGTGCTGGCCTGCAGCACGACGAGGGCGCCGACCATCGAGGTCAGCCGCCCGAGCACCGGCCGCCCTCGTGCGCCGAGCGCGGCGGCCAGCCGACCCACGGCCAACACCCCGACGCACCAGCAGAGCGTGGCCAGGACCGAGGACTGGAGGGTCTCGCCGAGGGACTGGCCCAGCCCGGGCACGCTCGCCACCCCGAGCAGGCCCACCGTCAGCGCGACCGGCACGACCAGACCGGCCGCCGCGATCCGCCCCGTCCGGGCGACCGCCCGCCCGCGCCACAGCGCCAGCAGCCCGACCGGGACGACCATGGCCGCGAACACGACCGGGGTCACGGCGACGACGTCGATGTCGGTCGATCCGAGCAGGTTGAGCACCTGGCCCGCCCCCGCCATCAGCAGCAGGAGGGCGAAACCGAAGCCGAGCGGAGCGCAGACCAGCTTGGCCAGGGTGGCCAGGTGGTGACGGGTCCGGGCGCTGGTCAGCGCCCGCGGCCCGCCGGCCACCCGGTCGGACAACGCGCACCACGCCACGTCGACCAGGTCACGGCCGGGTCGGGGGGACCGGGCCAGCAGGTCGGCGAGTTCCGGGCCGTAGCGCTCCCGGATCGCCCGAGGGTAGAGGGCCAGCACGCGGCGGATGAGCCAGGGAGACATCACGCCACCGCCAGCCGGCGCAGGCCCGCCCTGCTCACCGACTCCATCCGCCGCAACTCCAGGCGGAGCGCGGCGCGGCCGGCATCGGTGAGCTGGTACGGCTTGCGCCGATCCCGTTCCGGCAAAGCTTCGATGTAGCGCCGCTCCTCGAGCCGTCGGATCGCCCCGTAGAGGGTGCCCGGCCCGGGTCGGTCGCCGGTGAGGCCGGCGATGTCGTCCTGCATGGCGTAGCCGTGCTTCGGTCCTTCCGCGAGACTGACCATGATCAGCACAGCCGGCTCGGAGAACCTGCCGAGTTCGGCGAGACCGCTCACCTGCCACCGCCCTTCCTGTCGTCCACCGCGTTACATCGTACTGCGTAGTATCGCGGTGCGATGCAACGGTGACAAGTGCGTTCCCTCCGGGTACGGCACCACGCCCCTCGATCACGTACGCGCAGCGGGGCGTCCGCCCGGACCGGCTCACCCCCGGTCACCCGCCACGGCGGCGCCGGACTGATCCGAGCCACGAACAGCGTCGACGCCGCGGCACCTCCCAGCTCGGGCACGGTCCGTGACCTACCCTGGGTGACGCAGTGCCGGTGCGGCGCCCCGGCCGGGCGGCGTGAGCAGGGCCTACCACGCCTCCGGGCCGGTCGGCACGTGCCGCTGACCGCGGGACGGAGTGGTGACCGGCGCGCCGGGCGAGCCGGTGCACAGGCGTCAAGCCGGGTTGCGGCGATGAGTTCGCCGGCGCCCACAGGTCCACCTTCCGACCGAGACGACCAACCCATCGGGAGCTAGGCATGGGCCTGATCCACATCGAACTCTTCGCGACCCTCGACCTCGTCGGGCAGTCGCCCGGCAGCCCCGACGAGGACCCGGCGGGGTTCCCGTTCGGCGGCTGGCAGGCGCCCCTGCTCGACGAGGTCGCCGGGGCCCAGGTCGGCGCCGCGTACGAGGGCACGGACGCCCTCCTCCTCGGCCGGCGGACCTACGACATCTTCGCCGCCTACTGGCCGCACCAGGAGGGCGGCCAGGACAACGAGATCGCCACGCTCTTCAACAGCGTCCCGAAGTACGTGGCGTCGCGTGGTCGCCCCGACCTCTCGTGGGCCGGGTCCACGCAGCTCGGCCCGGACCTGGCCGGCGCCGTACGCGAGATCCGCGACCGGCACGAGCACATCAAGGTGGTCGGGAGCCTGAATCTGGTGCAGACCCTCCTGCGCGAGAAGCTCTTCGACCGGCTCGACCTCTGGGTGCATCCGATCGTGCTCGGCGTCGGGAAGAAGGTGTTCGACGGTGGCGCGGTGCCCACGAGCCTCAGCCTGCTCGAACCGCCGGCGGCCGGCCCGAAGGGCACCGTGTACCTGCGTTACCGGCTCGCCGACGGCACGCCCGGGACGGGCGACATGAGCGCACCCGATCGCGGCGCCGGACGCGACGACTGAAGCCGCCCCCGCCCGGCGACCCCTGCGGGCGCTCAAGGCCGGCGGCCTGGTCGTCGACCAGGCCGCCGGCACCCGTCGGGTCTACCGGCTCGACCCGGCCGGACTGGCCGCCGTGCGGGCATACCTGGACCGGCTCTGGAACGAGTCGCTCACCGCCTTCCAGCAGGCCGCCGAGGCGGCCCCCACCGAACCCGAAACCGACAGGAGCTCCGGATGAACGCCACACCCGCGATCCCCCCGATCCGCCGGACGATCACCGTCGCCGCGCCCGTCGAACGGGCCTTCCGCGTCTTCACCGACTCCATCGACAGCTGGTGGCCGGCCGAATACCACATCGGCCGGGCCGACTACGCCGGTGCGGTGCTGGAGCAGGGCGAGGGCGGCCGATGGTACGAGCGCGGCACCGACGGCAGCGAGTGCGACTGGGGGCGGGTGCTCGCCTGGGAGCCCCCGCACCGGCTGGTGCTGACCTGGCAGATCAACGGCGAGTGGCGGTACGACCCGGACCCGGGGCGCGCCAGCGAGATCGAGGTGCGGTTCACCCCGGCGGGGCCCGACCAGACGGTGGTCGAGCTCGAACACCGCCACCTCGACCGGCTCGCCGGCGGCCAGGCGATGCACGACGCGGTCGGCGGCGACGGCGGCTGGGCCGGCGTCCTCGATCGATTCGCCAGGGCCGTGGACGACAACAGGTCCGGCGGCTGAGGCCCGGCAGGACCGGGGACCGCCGTTCGCCTCGATCCACCCGTGCACCGCGCAGGCGGCTCCGGCGTGGATCCCCGCACCGGCGGTGGCCGCGGCGAGCGTGCGGGGCGGCGGACCGTGGAGCTTCGGTCCCACCTCCGGTGTTCAGGCGTCACGCCGGACGAAAGCCGTCGTCGCCAGGGCAAGGGTGAACGCGACCCAGAGCGCCATCAGTGCTCCCCCCTGTCCTGCCGTCAACGTGACGTCGGGGAGGGGCGCGGTCTGGTACATCTGTCTGCCGGCCCGGTCCGGCAGGTATCCGGCCACCGTGGTGACCCGGGCCAGCAGGGGCGAGGCGACGTAGACGAAACCAAGCATGATCGCCAGCGCGGTTACGGCGTCCCGGGTCAACAGGGCGACGGCATAGGCGAGCATGCTGATCAACAGCAGGTACGCCGCCGCCCCGGCCAACGGGCCGGCGGGCGCTCCCCGTCCACCGAGGAAGGCCAGGGCGACGACGGCGAGGACGGCCGTCGCCGCGGCGACGGCGACATGCGCGACGACCTTTCCCGCCGCCAGCAGCGGCCGGTCGGGCACGCTGCGCACGGTGGTGTGGATCTGACGCCCGCTGTACTCCGTCGCCGCCGCGAGCACGCCGAGCAGGATCAGCCCGACCTGTCCGTACCCGATGGCCTGGATCGCCACGTCGGTGGCGGAGGCGGCGGGGTTCCCGGGCGGCTCGGGTGTGGCCGCGTCGAGGACGAGGGCCAGTCCCGGCACGCCGAGGACGGTTGCGCCGACGGTGCCGGCGACGGCCGGAAGGGTGCGCAGTTTGATCAGCTCGGCGGCCGCGACGTTCCTGAACCCGGAAGCCATTCCTGTCCTCCGTTCAGGCGTCGCGCCGAGCGAACACGACAGCCGCGACGACCAGCATCACGACGGTCCAGGCGGCCATGACGAGACCCCCGGCGACGGGACCGAGCATGTCCTCCGCCGGATAGTCCGGGTGGACCATCTGCGTCCCCGCGACATCGGGCAGGTACCTGGCCCACCCCGTGACGCGGGTCAGCAGCAGCGAGACGGAGACGAAGGCGGTGTTGGCGATGAGGACGGCCAGGGGAACGATGCCGCTTCGGGTGAGGACGGTGAGGGCGCACGCGAGCAGCGCGGTGAGCACCAGGTAGACGACGGCCCCGAAGATCCGCCACCCGATGCTGTCGACGAGGTCACCCAGTGGGCGCCCGTGCTCCCCGAGCAGCGTGTGGGAGACGAGGACCGCCGCGGGCACGGTGACGCTCGCCAGCACCCCGGTCGTCACCGTCACCACGATGACCTTCGCGACGAGCACGGCCACCCGCCGAGGCGTACATGTCAGGGTGGTGGATATCTGCCGGCCGCCGCCTGCGTCCACGGGGTTGGACCTGTACTCGCTGCTGATGACGACGACGCCCAGCACGATCGCGCCCACGGCTCCCACCGGCAGCAGGTCGAGCCCCACGTCGACCGTGCTCCCCTCGGTGAACCGCGCGGTGTCCCCACGGTCCAGCGCGGCACGCATCGAGGTGGCCGAGAGGGCCGCGAGCCCGAGCGTACCGAGCACGCTGACGGCGATCGCGACGAACGTCGCCGGCAGCCCGAGCAGCTTCCTGAACTCGGCGATGACGATGCCGGTCACGACCAACCCCCGTTGCCCGGGCGGTCGACGGACCGCCCGCCGCTGGGATCGGTGAGGGCGAAGAACGCCTCCTCCAGGGAGGCGTACCCGGCGGTCACCGCGTCGAGCGGCCCCTGGCTGACGACCCGTCCGCCGCTGATCACGACGAGGTCGTCGGCGATGTCGGCCATCTCGGCCATGAGGTGGCTGGAGAGCAGCACGGTGCGTCCTGTGGCGGCGAACTCCGTGAGGAACCGGCGGATCCAGCGGATGCCGCCCGGGTCGAGGCCGTTGACCGGTTCGTCGAGGATCAGCAGCTCAGGGTCGCCGAGCAACGCCGTCGCCAGACTCAGGCGCCGCCCCATGCCGAGCGAGTACCTCCCGACGCGGCTGCCGGCGGCGTCGCTGAGCCCGACGATCTCCAACACCTCGTCGACGCGGCTGATGCGGATGCCGTTGCTCCGTGCGACCCAGCGCAGGTGGGCGTGGGCGGTC
Source organism: Micromonospora sp. NPDC004336 (assembly GCF_053602615.1). Taxonomy (NCBI): domain Bacteria; kingdom Bacillati; phylum Actinomycetota; class Actinomycetes; order Micromonosporales; family Micromonosporaceae; genus Micromonospora; species Micromonospora sp. NPDC004336. Next base: position 17,027 of record NZ_JBSGDY010000017.1, on the reverse strand, counting down.
CGGGACGGGTGCGCGCCGGTGCCGTCGAGCAGGGATCCGACGGTACGCAGCGGCTGGCGCAGCGTCCGGTAGGGCACGCCCGCGATGAGCGCCGAGCCGGCGTCGGCCGAGTCAAGGCCGAGCAGGACGCGCAGGGTCGAGGACTTCCCGGCGCCGTTCGGGCCGAGAAACCCGGTGACCCGGCCACGAGCCGCGGTGAAGCTCAGGTCGTCGACGACGGTCTTCCGGCCATGACGTTTCGTCAGGTTCACTACGTCGATCACGCCGTACAGCATCCGGCCGGGCCCGGAACGGGTCATCGGCCAAAGGTTGACACCTACCGACGACGCCGTCCGAGCTGCGCGACCGGTGAGCCGTCCGGCTGACGGAGGTGGTCGACGAGCCCGCACTCGTAGCCGAGGATGACCAGCTGCGTGCGGTCCCGCACACCGAGCTTGAGGAACAGGCGGCTCAGGTACGTCTTGACCGTGGCCCGGCTGAGGAACAGCTCCGCGGCGATCTCCTCGTTGGACATGCCGCGCAGGATCGCCGCCACGACATCGCGTTCCCGGTCGGTGAGGACGTCGAATCGGGCCAGGTCGGGTTGTCGGTGGCCGGAGCGGGCGGAGACGTCGGCGATCAGCCGGCGGGTCACCTCCGGCGCGAGCATCGCGTTGCCGGCGTGCACCACGTGGACGGCGCGCAGGGTCTCCGCCGGCGCGGCGTTCTTGAGCAGGAAACCGGAGGCGCCGAGGCGCAGGGCCGCGTAGACGTACTCGTCGAGGTCGAACGTCGTCAGGATGAGGACCCGCGTCGCCGGCCGTCGCTGACAGATCAACTCCGTGGCGGTCAGTCCGTCCATCACCGGCATGCGGATGTCCATCAACACCACGTCGGGCCGGACCCGGTCTGCCGCGGCGACCGCCTCCCGGCCGTCGCGCGCCTCACCCGCCACCACGATCGCCGGATCGCTCTCGAGCAGTTCCCGCAACGACGCCCGTACCAGGTCCTGGTCCTCGGCGATCAGCACGCCGATCCGCTCAGCCACCGCTCACCTCGTGCCGCAGCGGGACGACCGCATGCAGGGCGAACCCGCCCCCGGCCCGGCGCCCGGCGGCGAGCGCGCCGCCCATGAGCCGAACCCGCTCCCGCAGGCCGACGAGCCCGAAGCCGGGTGCGGTGCTCACGCCGTGGGGCACCGACCCGCCAGCCGGGCCGCTGTCCACGATCTCGACCCGCACGTCGGTGTCGCCTCCGACGACCGTCACCTGGCAACTGGCGCCGGGCGCGTGCCGGGTCACGTTGGTCAGCCCCTCCTGCGCGATCCGGTAGACGGCCAGCCCGACACCGGGCGGAACCCGCTCGCAGCCGTTCACCGTCAGGGTCAACGCTATCCCGGCCCGCTCGACGCGTTCGACGAGCCCCGGCAGGTCGTCGATGCCCGGCTGCGGGAAGCGCGCCGCGCCGTCACCGGGGTCGCGGACCGCCGTCAACGCCGCCCGCAGCTCGTCCAGCGCCTCGCGGCTGGTCGTCTCGATCTGCGCGAGCTTCGCCCTGAGCCGTCCGGCGTCGTCGCCGCCGACCTGACGCGCGACCCCGGAGACGACCGAGATCGTGCCCAGCGAGTGCGACACGATGTCGTGCACCTCCCGAGCGATCCGAAGCCGCTCCGCCGTGACCGCGTGGTCCCGCTCGGCCCGCAACGCGTGCTCGGCCTCCCGGCGTTGCCGCCTGATCGCGCTGCCCAGCGCCCACGTCCCGGCCAGCACCAACAGACTCATCAGCACGTACCGGACGACCTCCTCGGCCCCGGCCGGCCCGCCGACAGCCACCAGGACGACCACCGCCGCGATCGCCACCGAGACGGCGGGGAGCAGCCTGACGCTGCCCCGCGAGACCGCTACCGGAAACAGGGTCCAGGCGGCGGCCACGAACGGGTCGTGGGTCAGGCCCGACACCGCGCCGACGAGAGTCACACCGGTGACGATGCAGAACGCCACGAGGGGCCAGCGCGACCGGAGCAGCATCCCCACGACCAACAGGACGACGGCGCAGGCGTGCACGGGGCGGGACCAGTCGGCGCGGTCGGTCAGCGGCAGCCAGAAGACCAGAACGCAGAGCAGCGCGGCACCGAGGTCCAGGCCGACCGAGGGCACCGACGTCGACAGGACCTGACGCGGCCGGGTCATGTCCGCACACTACCCACCGGCCGTCGGCCGGCCGGCACCGCCGACGCGGCGGTCGTTCATCGGCGGCAGGCCGGTCGGTCCCTCCCGGCCCTCCCCGCGGTGCTCGGCGGGCTGGCCCGCACGGCCTGGTCCCGCTTCGTCGGACCGCGTCAGGTGAGTTGGCGGAACTCAGGGCTGCGGGTCACCGCGGCTCGGGCGGCTCGATCAGCTTGTGCAGCAGGACGTTGAGCTGGCTGCGCTCCTCCTCTGTCAGCCCCTGCAGCAGTTCGCTCTGCGCCGCGGTGACCACGGCGTCGAGTTCGAACAACACCTCGCAGCCCGCCGGGGTTATCTCGACGACGTTGCGGCGCGCGTCCGCCGGATCGGGCAGCCGCCGGGCCAGCCCGTCGCGCTCCATTCCGTTGAGCGCCGACACGGCGTCGCCGCGGTCGACTCCCAGCCGCCGGCAGAGTTCGGCCTGGCTGAGCGATCCGTACTGGTCGAGCCCGGCGAGGAGGGCGTACCGCAGCCGGAAGCCCGGCCGGCCGGCATGCGCGGCGACCAGTCGGTTCGCGTGCGAGCTGGCGTGGTGCAGCAGCCAGGACGTCAACCCTCGCAGCCGCTCTGGCGGAAGGGCTTCCTGGCTCGGCAGGGCTTCGGGCACCCGACCAGCCTAACAGATTCGTTGGACATCCAACGAGTCTGCGATTATCGTTGGGACTCCAACGAAAACGGAGGGTCGGCGTGGCAGCGCCCGTACCGGCATGCCGCGCCACGTCGCCGCTGGAAGGAGTTACGGCATGACCCCAATCGCGGTCCTACAGCGCATGCTCGACCAGGTCGTCGCGTGGGCCGACGCCCTCGCCCCGCTGCGGGAGGTGCGGCGATGACCGACGTGACGCACCGTCACGTGCAGGCCGGCGGTATCCGGATGCACATCGCCGAAGCAGGTTCGGGACCGCTGGTGGTCCTGCTCCACGGCTTTCCGGAGTCCTGGTACTCCTGGCGTCGCCAACTGGTCGCCCTGGCCGACGCCGGCTATCACGCCGTCGCCCCCGACCAGCGGGGATACGGCCTGACAGACCGTCCGAGCGCGGTCGAGGACTACACGATCCTCCACACCGTCGGCGACCTCATCGGCCTGATCGACGCACTCGGCGAGGAGCAGGCCGTCGTCGCCGGCCACGACTGGGGCGCGGGGGTCGCCTGGCACAGCGCGTTGATGCGGCCAGACCGCATCCGCGGTGTGGTCGGGTTGGGGGCACCGCAAGGGCCGCGGCCGGCCACCCCTCCGCTCGCCACCATTCGCGAGAGTGCGGGCGACAACTTCTACGTCGCCTATCTGCAGCAGCCGGGAGTCGCCGACCAGGAACTCCAGCGGGATCCACGCACGACGATCCGCCGGGCGCTCTACGGCGCTTCCGGCGAGGGCCATCCGTGGAATCCGGTCGTCCCGGAAGGCGGCGGGCTGCTGGACACCTGGCGGGAACCCGAACAGCTACCCGCCTGGCTGTCCGAAGAGGATCTCGCCTTCTACGCCGCGGAGTTCGAACGCACCGGCTTCACCGGTGCCCTGAACTGGTTCCGCAACCTGGACCGGAACTGGGCGCTCACCGCGCCCTGGCACGACGCCGCGGTGCTGCCACCGGCCCTCTACGTCACCGGCGACAGGGACACCGCCTCGACGCTGCCGGGCGGCAAGGAACTGATCGCCGGCACCTCGACAGTGGTGCCAAACCTGCGCAAGGCGATCGTGCTGCCCGGCTGCGGCCACTGGACCCAGCAGGAACGCCCCGCAGAGGTCAATCGAGCGCTCGTCTCCTTCCTCGAGTCCCTGTGACAACACGGGCACTCCGAGGGAGTGCCCGCCGAACGCAAAACTGGAGCAGAGATGTCCGACCGCCCCCACGCCTACCCCGTTCCCGCCGACGAGGCCGACGTCAAGCAGCTCGAGGAGCTCATCGCCGAGCTCCAGGACGGGTTCAACCGCAAGGACGCGTCGATCCTCGACGGCCGGTTCACCGCCGACGCCGTCCTGATCGTGCCCGACGGCACGGTGTTGCGGGGATGGACCGAACTCTACGAGTACCACACCGGCCGGCTCGCCGGTGCCGTCAGTGACTGGTCCACCCGGTTCTCCGTGCTCAGCGTGAGCCGGTTGAGCCACGAGGTCGCCGTCGTACACGTGAAGCAGGACACGACAACTCCCGGCAGGAGCTTCAGCAACCACGGCACGGTCGTGACGATCAAGATGGATGGAGCATGGTGGATCAGCGCCATGCAGAACACCAACGTACTGGTCTGACCGACGAAGACGGGGTCGCCCGAGCTGGCGATCGCCGGTCGCCCGCCCCGCCCGTCGCCGAAGGCTGGACGGAGCCGGGTCTGACCTGACAGACCGGAACGCCCCGTGCTCAGCGATGCCGCTGGTCGCGGGGCGTTCCGGTCGGCGAGCCGTCGGGCAGCCCGGGCCGGGCGCCGTCCGGCTGACCCGTACACCGGCCGCCCGCGCGGTCACCGCTGCCAGCGGACGACCCCGCCGACCACCGTGAGCGCCACCGTGAGGTCGCGCAGGCCAGCCGGCTCGACCTGGTACGGGTCGGCGGGCAGCGCGACGAAGTCGGCGAGCATCCCCGGGCGCAGCCGCCCCTTCAGGTGCTCCTCGTAGGACGCGTAGGCCCCGGCGACGGTGAAGCCGTGCAGCGCCGCGTCGAGGTCGAGCCGCTCGTGCGGGTCCACGCCGCCGGGCGGGGTGCCGTCGGGCTGCTGTCGGGTGACCGCCGCGTGGATGCCGTGGAACGGGTCCGGGTCCTCCACCGGGGCGTCCGAGCCGAACGCCACCGTCGCGCCGGCGTCGAGCAGGCTGCGCCAGGCGTACGAGGCCAGGTCACGGCCGGCGAGCATGCTGGTGGTCAGGGGGATGTCGCTGGTGCAGTGGGTCGGCTGCATCGAGGCGATCACCCCCAGCCTGGCGAGCAGCGGCACGTCCGCCGGCCGCAGGTGCTGGGTGTGTTCGATCCGGTGCCGCAGCCGCCGTACCGTCGCCGCGCCGGCCGGGTCGGTGCGCGCCCGCTCCTGCCACCGGGCGTACGCCGCCAGCACCATCTGGTTGGCCGCGTCGCCGATGGCGTGCGCCGCGACGGCGATGCCGGCCCCGGCCGCCTTCGCCACCAGCCGCTCGAACTCCTCCGCCGGCGTGACCGCGATGCCGTGGTTGTCCGGCTCGCCGTCGTACGGCTCGGTCATCAGGCAGGTGTGCGAGCCGAGCGCCCCGTCGGTGAAGATCTTCACCGGGCCGGTACGCAGCCAGCGGTCCCCGTCGCCGGTCGCCCAGCCCTCGTCGATGGCCTCGTCCAGCGCGGTAGACGGGATCGACTTGTGCACTCGCAGCGGCAGCTCGCCCCGGGCGTACAGGGTCTCGTAGGCGGCTCGGCAGTCCTGCCCGTCGATGTCGTGGATGCTGGTGAGGCCGACGGCGAGCAGCCGGGGCAGGTGGGTACGCAACTGCGCGACCAGGTCGCCGGCGAGCGAGGTGCGCATGACGTCGGCGGCCGCGTCACCGGCCGCCTCCCGCAGGATCCCGGTCGGCTCGCCGCGCTCGTCGCGGACGATCTGCCCGCCGATCGGATCGGGGGTGCCGGCGTCGATGCCGAGCCGCCGGAGGGCGGCGGTGTTGACCCACGTGGTGTGCCCGTCGACGCTGGGCAGCACGGCGGGCCGGTCCGGGCAGACGCGGTCCAGGTCGGCCCGGGTCGGCTGCACCGGACGGTCCCACTTGTGGCTATCCCAGCGTCCGCCGAAGAGCCAGGCGTCGGGCGGCAGGGTGGCGGCGTGCCGGGCGATCCGCGCCAGCGCCTCGTCGAGGCTGGTCGTGCCGCGCAGGTCCACCTGCTCCAGGCCGCGCACGTAGGACGCCGAGTGGATGTGGCTGTCGATCAGGCCCGGCAGCACCGTCATCCCGCCGAGGTCGACCCGGCGCGCCCCGCCGCCGGCGCGGTCGCGGCACTCGTCGAGGCTACCGACGGCGACGAGCCGCTCGCCGCGCACCAGCATGGCCTCGGCCAGGGGACGCGCGGGGTCGAGCGTGTGGATGCGGGCGTTCTCGAAAACCGTACCGGTCATGGGGTCGCCTCTTCGACGGCTGGACGGGGGCACCCATGGTAGGTGGTTCGGTGCGCGACGGCGGGCCCCGGCCATGCCCCCGCCCGATGTTCGATGTTTCCCCCGCGCCGCGGTCGGCGCAGCGGCATCATCTGCTGATATGAGAAGAATGTCCGCTGCGATCGTGCTCCTGGTCGCCGCCCTGGCGTCCGGTTGCGACGCACCGGAGCCGAAGTCGACCGCGCAGCCGCCCAGCCCGTCCGCCGTCACCCCCGGCCCCCGGACCACCCTCACCGTGGTGGCGGCCGGTGACCTGCTCGTGCACCCCGCGCTCAGCGAGCAGGCCGCCGCCGACGCCCGCCGGAGCGGACGCGACGGCCACGACTTCACCCAGGTGCTCGCCGCGGTCCGCGCCCGGGTGAGCGCCGCCGACCTGGCCATCTGTCACATGGAGACCCCGCTGGCCGAGCCCACCGGACCGTTCACCGGCTGGCCGAACTTCAGCGTGCCGCCCGAGCTGGCCGACGCCGCCGCCTGGGCCGGCTTCGACACCTGTTCGACGGCCTCCAACCACTCATTGGACAGCGGGGTGGAGGGCATCGCCCGCACCCTCGACAACCTCGACCGGGTGGGCCTGCGACACACGGGCACGGCCCGCACCGAGGCCGAGGCCCGCCGCCCCACCATCCTGGACGTGGGCGGCGTCAAGGTCGGTCAGCTCTCGTACACCCTGAGCTTCAACGACATCCCACTGCCCGCGCGGAGGCCGTGGGCGGCCAACCTGATCGACGAGGACGCCATCCTCGCCGAGGCACGGCGGGCACGCGACGCCGGCGCGGAGATCGTCATCCTGTCGATGCACTGGGGTACGGAATACCAGCACGAGCCGAACGCCGACCAGGTCGACCTGGCGCACCGGCTGCTGGCCTCGCCCGATGTGGACCTGATCGTCGGCCACCACGTGCACGTGGTGCAGCCCTTCGAGAAGATCGGCGCCAAGTGGGTCGCCTACGGCATGGGAAACCTGACCGCCCGGTTCGGCGACGGCTCCCCCGAGAAGACGCAGGACGCCGTCCTGCCCGAGTTCACCTTCACCCGCACCGCGCCCGGCAGGTGGGAGGTCACCGGCGTGAGCGTCCTGCCCACCTGGATGGAGTACCGGCCGATGGCGCGCGTGGTCGACCTGACCGCCGCGCTGAGCGACCCGCGGCTGCCCGCCGCCCGCCGCGCGCACTACGCCGCGATCGTCAGGCGGATCAACGGGTACGTCGACCTGCGGGGCGCCTTCTCCACCGGGCTGCGGATGCCGCAGTGAGCGCTCGTCGGTCACGCGACGCGACGGACGCGGCGGACGGCGAGGTAGAGCAGTAGGGCGGCGAGGGCGACGAAGATGCCGGTCTCGATGCCCTGGAACAGCCAGAACCGGCTTCCTGGTTGGTAGAGCTGCCAGTTGTAGGCGCCCGAGGGGATGCCGAGGTCGGCGCCGCACGCGGCTCCCGGCCCCGTGGCGTCGGGCGCGCAGGCGATCTGCGCGTTGGACGCGACCATCCGGCCGGAGGCGTCGCGGATGCCGTAGGACAGGACCCAGTCGCCGGCGGCCGGATTCGTCTGCTCGGTCGCGTCCTTGACCGCAAGGGTCAGGACGCGGGCGGGCAGGAAACGCGGCCGGGCGAGCGTCGTCAGGGCGACGCGCAGCCCGAGGAACCCGACGAGGGTGGCGGACATCGCCGGCAGCACCTTCGGCCAGACGGTGCCCGCGAAGACGCCGAGCGCGACCGCGAAGATCGTGTAGCCGATCGGGACCGTCCCCTGCATGTCGAAGAAGAAGGTGTTGAAGCGGCCGTGCTGCCCGGCCCGGCTGATCGGGGTCAGCCACCACGAGACGCCCAGTCCGTAGACCACCGAGGCGACGAGCGCGACGGCGCCGGCGAGCCCGAACTTGACCAGCGCCCAGCGTCCCCGGCTGACGCCCTGGGTCCAGACCATGCGGTGGGTGCCCTGCTCGATCTCGCGGGCGACCAGCGGCGCGCCCCAGAACAGCCCGACCAGCAACGGCAGGACGAGGAAGAGCACGCCGATCGTGGTCAGCACGCCGTACCGGCTGTTGAACTGCTGCGACGCCCTGCCGCAGGTGTCGGCGTCGGCGGGGACCGTCGAGGCGGTGCCGAGGGCGCGGACGCAGTCGTCCAGGCCCAGGTCGGCGAAGGTGCCCCGCATGGCCAGACCGGTGGGGACCAGCAACGCGGCGAGGAGCGCGAGGCCGATCGCGGTGAACAGTGCCTGCTTGCGGTGCTGACGCCAGGCGAGCCAGATCATGCCGGCACCTCCCACGCGGTACGCGGCCGGGAGTCGCCGTCGCCGAGGTAGGCGAGGATGAGGTCCTCCAGTGTCACGTCGTGCGCCCGCCACCCCGGGCCCCGCAGCGGTTCCTTCACGCGGACCAGCAGCGTGGACTGCCCGTCGGTGTGCTCGGCCCGTACGACCTGGGAGACCCCGGCGGGCAGCGGGCCGCCGTCCCGGGGGCCGACCAACCGCCGGTGCTCCGCGAGCAGGGCGCCGACGTCGCCGGCGAGCCTCGCCTGCGAGGCGTGCAGCACGATGAGGTGGTCGCAGGTGCGTTCGAGGTCCGCCAGGATGTGCGAGGACAGCAGCACCGTCGTGCCCGTCTCGGCGACGATGCCCGTCAGCGCCTGGAGGAACTCGCGCCGGGCCAGCGGGTCGATGCTGGCGACCGGCTCGTCGAGCAGCAGCAGCCGTGGGCGCTTGGCCATCGCCAGCGCGAGGGCGACCTGGGCCCGCTGACCGCCGGACAGCTTGCCGACCGGCTTGTCGCGCGGAATGCCGATCTGCGCCAGCCGGCGTTCCGCCAGGGCCGTGTCGAAGCGCCGGTTCAGCCTGGCGCCCATCGTGAACAGCTCAGCCGCCGTGAAGTCCCGGTACAGCGGGGTGTCCTGGGCCACGAAGCCGACCCCCGACAGGACGGCGACGTCGTCGTACGGCGTCCGGCCGAACACCCGCACGGCGCCGGCGTCCGGCCGCAGCAGACCGACCACCAGGTGCAACAGGGTGCTCTTGCCCGCTCCGTTGGGGCCGACCAAGGCGGCCACCCTCCCGGCCGGAAGGCGCAGCGAGCAGTCCCGCAGCGCCCACGCTCCGCCGTACCTCTTCCCGAGCTGGTCGGTCTCGACGACGATGTCCATCCGTAACCCTTCCGTCCTGTCGACGCTTTGCGGGTTCCGTTCTACGGGGACGCCGGTGTCACGACGGTGCCTCCGGCTGACACCGTTCTGACACCCGCCCGGTGGCATGGTGGAACCATGCGCGTGCTCGTGGTCGAGGATTTCGAGGTGCTGGCCCGTACGGTGGGGATCGGGTTGCGCCGCGAGGGCATGGCGGTCGACGTGGTGCTCGACGGCGACGCGGCCCTCGAACGCCTGGCCGTGAACCGCTACGCGGTGGTGGTGCTCGACCGCGACCTGCCGGGCGTGCCGGGCGACGAGGTGTGCCGGCACATCGTGGCCGGGCACCCGGCGACCCGGGTGCTGATGCTGACCGCGGCCTCGTCGGTGCGACAGCGGGTCGACGGCCTGGGTCTCGGCGCCGACGACTACCTGCCCAAGCCCTTCGACTTCGCCGAGCTGGTCGCGCGGGTGCGGGCGCTCGGCCGGCGGCCGGGCACGGCGGTGCCACCGATCCTGGAGTACGGGGAGCTCACGCTGGACCCCGGGCGCCGGGTCGTGACCCGCGGAGGACGCCGGCTGGACCTCAGCCCGAAGGAGTTCGCCGTCCTGGAATGCCTGCTCGCCGCGCACGGTCGCCTCGTGTCGGCGGAGGATCTGCTCGAACGGGTCTGGGACGAGGCGGCGGACCCCTTCACCACGGCGGTCAAGTCCACCGTCCGCCGGCTGCGGTCCAAGCTGGGCGACCCCCCGATCATCCAGACGGTGCGCGAGGGCGGCTACCGGGTCGGCGAGCCGTGACGCGCATCCGGATCCCCCGGCGCAGCCTGCACGTCCAACTCACGCTGCTCTACGCCGTGCCCTTCCTGGTCTCCGGCGTCGCGCTGCTCGCGATGTCGCTGCTGGGCGACAAGCAGGCCGTCCCGGCAGGCCCGGTCGAGGCCCCCACCGGCTTGTCCGGCGACGGCGGTCACCTGGACCGGCAGCTCACCACCTCGGCATGGGCCGTGGCCGGCCTGGTGGTGGTCTCCCTGCTGCTCGGCTGGTTCGTCGCCGGCCGGTTCCTGCGCCCGCTGCGCACCATCACCGCCACCGCCAGGGAAATCTCCGCCAGCGACCTGCACCGCCGGCTCGGCCGTACCGGTCTGCACGACGAGTTCACCGACCTGGCCGAGACGCTCGACGACCTGTTCCGGCGGTTGCAGGCCACGTTCGAGTCGCAGCGGCACTTCGTCGCCAACGCCTCCCACGAACTGCGTACCCCGCTCACCGCCGAGCGGACGGTGCTCCAGGTGGCGCTCGCCGACCCCGATGCCACCGCCGAGACACTACGGTCGGCGTGCCACGAGGTCCTCGCGCTCAACGACCGACAGGAACGCCTCATCGAGGCGCTGCTCACCCTGGCACACGGTGAACGGGGCCTCCAGTCGCACACCCCGCTCGACGTCGCCCGCACCGTCGCCGAGGTGGTCGCCGCCCGCCGCGAGGACGCCGACCGGCGAGGCGTCCGGATGCGCACCGGCCTCCAGCGGGCACCGGTGACCGGCGACCCCGACCTGGTCGAGCGTCTGGTCGTCAACCTGGTCGACAACGCCGTGCGACACAACGCGCCGGGCGGCTGGGTGGAGATCAGCACCACGGCCACCGCGACCGGCGGCGCCATCCGGATCAGCAACTCCGGTCCGGTGGTGCCGCCGGGCGAGGTCGACGCGCTGTTCGAGCCGTTCCGGCAGGTCGGCAACCGCCGGACCACGCATCCCGACGGGCACGGGCACGGGCTCGGACTGGCCATCGTCCGTGCGATCGCCGAGGCGCACGGGGCGAGTGTCGACGCCAGGGCCCGGGCCGCCGGCGGTCTCGACATCGAGATCGCCTTCCCCGGCTGACCGAGCCGCCGGCACCAGTCGCGACGGCGGCAGCCGGGGTGGGGCGACCACGAGCCCGCCGGCACCCCCGCCGGCGCGATCCGGTGGACCGCGACAGGCGGGGGTCGTACCGCGGCCGGGGCCGACGGCCCCGGGACCGTGCGCAGGTCAGGCGGGTCGTCGGTGGCGGCGCGGGGCCGGGGCACGGTCGGCGCCGGTCAGCACCAGCCGTTGACGGGGCCGTTCACGCCGGTCCACAGGTAGGCGTCGGAGACCCAGCTGCCGTCGCTGAGCCGGTTCCACAGCGCGGTGGTGCCGTACCGCCCGGCGTGGCTGGTGCCGTTGGCGGAGCAGGAGACCGTCACCGTGGCGCCGTCGCTCACCGAGCCCAGCGCGGCGTAGCCGGTGCCGGGGCCGGAGCGTCTGGTCAGGGTGCCGCCGCCGTTGGCGTCGACGACCGCCTGGTTGAAGCCCAGCACGCCGTAGTTGTAGACCGCGCCGCCGGCGCCCCGCCAGGTCGAGCCGTGCCGCGCGCCGCCCTGGTAGGCGGCGGCGCCGTTCTCGAACACCCACTTGCCGATGCCGTGGCCGGCGATGGGCACGTAGGCGCTGTTCTGCCGCAGGCCGAAGTGGACGTGCCGGCCGTACGCCGCCCCGCCGCAGGTCACGTCGGTGCCGGTGTAACCGAGGTAGGCGCCCTGGCCGACGGCGGCGCCGTTGACCGAGATGCTGCTCCACAGGTGGTAGTAGTCGGTCGAGTAGCCGCGATCGTGGATGACCCGGATCCAGCCCGTGCACATCGTGTAGGCCGTGCCGCCCCGGGCCGCACGGACCACCTCGTCGCCGCCGGCGAGGTCGATGGAGCTGTACGGCGACTCGCTGCCGCCCCAGCCGTGCGGGCCGCTGGTGAGCGTCCACGTCTGGCCGACGGCGAACGGCAGGGCCATGCCGGTGCGGTAGTCGCCGCCGGCGTACATCGTGCCGGGGGTGCGGGTGAGCACCTCCCGCTCCTGCTTGCCGACCAGGGGCGACTCGGCGGCCAGCGCGCCGAACTCCGCCTCGCCGTCGAAGCCCACCCGCCACCCGTCGGCCTCGGCGCGGGCGATGAAGATCGCGCCGGTCGGGTGGACGTCCTTGTCGTGGGAGGTGACGGTGACGGCGGTGCCGAAGGCCCACCGGCCGCCCTTGCGGGTGACGGTGACCCGGGTGTCCGACTCGTCGGCGTGCGCCTCGCCGCTGGTCCGGGCCTGGCCGAGCAGCTTGGCGGTGACCGCCTCCTCGACGCTCGCGCGTGCCGCGTCCGGTGCCGCCGGGGCGGCGTGCGCGGCGGTGCCCGCGACCACGAGCTCCGCCGCCAACAGAGCCGTGGCGATGCCGGCCCATCGTCTGATCCGCACCATTGACGACCTCTTTTCCATCGAGAGACATCGTTGAGTGCTGCCGACGATAGACAGAACGCGGAATATTGTCTACATGTTGGCACCGCGGCAATGAAGATATGTTTCGGCCGCCGGCCCGCCGCCCGCGCCGTCAGCCCCCGCCCGCGTCACTGCCCCCCGCCCGCGCCGCCGGCCCGCCGCCCGCGCCGACGGATCCGGCCGGCGGCGGCCCGCTCAGCCGTGCAGGTAGGCGAGGACCGCGAGCACCCGACGGTTGTCGTCCTCCGACGGCGGCATGCCCAGCTTGCTGAAGATGCTGTTGATGTGCTTGCTGACCGCCTTCTCGGTGACGAACAGCCGCCCGGCGATCGCCGCGTTCGACCGGCCCTCCGCCATCAGACCCAGCACCTCGCGCTCCCGGGCCGTCAGCTCCCGCAACGGCTGCGCCGCCGCGTTGCGGGCGAGCAGCTGCGAGACGACCTCGGGGTCCATCACCATGCCGCCGGCGGCCACCCGGCGCACCGCGTCGACGAACTGGTCGACGTTGGACACCCGGTCCTTCAACAGGTAGCCCACTCCCCCACCCCGGTCCGCGAGCAGCTCCCGGGCGTACAACTGCTCGACGTGCTGGGACAGCACCAGGATCGGCAGGCCCGGCAGCCGGGTGCGGGCCTGCAACGCCGCCTGGAGCCCCTCGTCGGTGAAGGTCGGCGGCAGCCGCACGTCGACGACCGCGACGTCCGGACGGTGCCGGACCAGCGCCGGCAGCACCGACGGCCCGTCGGCGACGGCCTCGACCACCTGGCAGCCGAACGCGTCGAGGATGCGCGTCAGCCCGTCCCGGAGGAGGGCGAGATCCTCCGCGATGACAACTCGCACGGCAGCTCCATGGTCACGACGGTCGGTCCGCCCGGCGGACTGGTCACGGTGATCGTGCCATCGAAGGCTGCCAGACGGCGGCGCACGCCCGACAGGCCGGTCCCCGAACCGGGCGTCGCGCCGCCCCGGCCGTCGTCGCCGACCACCATCGTCAACGCGCCGTCGCCGTAGGCCAGGCGGATCCACGCCCGCGCGGCGCCGCTGTGCTTGGTGACGTTCGCCAGCGCCTCGGCCACCGCGAAGTAGGCCGCGGACTCGACCGCCGCCGGTGGGCTGCCGGGCAGCTCCACGTCGAGGTCCACGGGCAGCGGCACGGCCAGGGCGAGCGCCCGCACGGCGCCGTCCAGGCCACGCTCGGCCAGCACCGGCGGGTAGATGCCGCGAACCAGGTCGCGCAGCTCCACCAGGGCCTGCCCGCTCGCCTCCTGCGCCTCGGTCAGCAGCCGCTGGGCCGCGGCCGGGTCGTCGGCCAACAGCTTCTCGGCCAGACCGATGCTCATCCGCAGCGCGACGAGGCGGGCCTGCGCCCCGTCGTGCAGGTCGCGCTCGATGCGCCGCAGCTCCGCGGCCTGGGTGTCGACGGTGTCGGCGCGGGTGGTGGTGAGCTGGCGGACCCGCAGCGCCAGCTCCTGCGCGCGGGTCGGGGCCAGGAAGAAGCCGGCGAAGCGGAAGTGCAGCCACACCAGCCACGGCGCGACCACCAGGCCGGCGTAGAGGAACAACCACCCCTGGGGTACGGACAGCACCGCCTGCGCGAGGTTGTCCATCGGCCAGAACACGCCGTAGCCGTACCAGTCGAGGGTGAGGAACAGCGCCACCGGCACCAGCAGGACGCCCTCCAGCCCGTAGACCGGCAGCACGAACGCCAGCAGGCACGCCGCGCCGGTCACCCCGCCCGGCACCAGCCAGGCGAGGTCCCGCCACGTCGCCGGATCACCCACCACCCAGCGGAACCGCCGCCACGTGCCGAGCCGGGCGTCCTCGGGCAGCGGCGGGTACGGCGTCGTGATCGGCGTGCCGCCCCACCCGGCCAGCCGGCGTTGCAGCCCCACCGACCACCGCACCAGCACGGTAACCGCGGGAAACAGCGCGAACCCGATGCCGAGGGCGGGGATCAGGGCGAGCGACACCACCGACAGCGCGAACAGCGCCGCGTTGGTCGTCAGGCAGAGCAGGGACACGGCCAGGCCCTGCGCGGCGGCCACCGCGCCGGGCCGGACCGACCGCCGGACGAACGCGCGTAGGGAGCTGTCCACGCGCCCATTCTGCGGCACCGGCCCGGCCGGAATCGGTGGTGCTGGCACCACCCGCGTTCGGGACCTGACACCCCTGCCCCCAGCCCCCGCTCGCCGAAGGATCGAGGCGTGACCACAACCAGGCAGGAGAGCCGCCACATGTCCCGGCGGCAACGACTGGCCGGCCTACCGTCCGGCCGGCGCACCAAGTACGCGATGCTCGTCTTCTGGCTCGTCCTCGTCGCGGTGGCCGGGCCGCTGGCGGTCAGGCTGACCGAGGTGCAGGACAACGACACCCTCGGCGCGTTGCCCGCCGGCGTCGAGTCCAGCCGCGCCGTGCAGCGGGCGGAGGCCGCCTTCCCCGACTCCCAGGCCGCGCTCGCGGTCGCCGTCTACGTACGCGACAGCGGGCTCACCGACGCCGACCGCGCGAAGGTCGACGCCGACCGCGCCGCGTACGCCGCCTTCGCCGACGGCGGCCAGGTGCCGCCGCCGGTGCCGAGCGAGGACGGCAGGGCGGTGCTGCTGTCCTTCCCGGTCGCCGGCGACGACGCGCGACGGGCCGAGGCGGTGGCCGACATCAGGGACCTCCTCGCCGCCGGCGCGCCCGGCGGGCTGCGCACCGCCCTGACCGGCGAGGCCGCCGCCACGGAGGACGTCTTCGACGCGTTCGCCGGAATGGACGTCGCCCTGCTGCTGGCGACCGCGGGCACCGTCGCGCTGCTGCTGCTCGTCACCTACCGCAGCCCGATCCTGTGGCTGATCCCGCTCGTCACGGTCGCGCTGGCCAGCCAGCTCGCCAGCGCGGTCGTCTACCTGCTGGCCGAGCACGGCGGCCTGGCCGTCGACTTCCAGAGCCAGAGCATCCTCACGGTGCTGGTCTTCGGCGTCGGCGTCGACTACGCCCTGCTGCTCATCGCCCGGTACCGGGAGGAGCTGCGTCGGCACGCCGACCGGCACGCCGCGATGGCCGTGGCGCTGCGGCGCTCGATCGGCGCGATCTGCGCCTCGGCGGCGACCGTGGCGGTCGGCCTGCTGTGCCTGCTCGCCGCCGACCTGCCGGCCACCCGGGGCCTGGGCCCGGTCGGCGCGGTCGGCATCGCCGCGGCGTTCCTCGCCATGACCACGCTGCTGCCCGCCGTGCTGGTCGTCTTCGGGCGCTGGCTGTTCTGGCCGTTCGTCCCCCGGCACAGCCCCGACGCGGTCGGCGACGACGACACCGCGGGGCACGGGCTGTGGCGCCGCGTCGCCGGCGTCGTCGGCCGCCGCCCTCGCGCGGTCTGGGTGGGAACCGCCGCGGCGCTGGTCGCCCTCACCTTCGGCATCGGCAACCTCAGCATCGGCATGCCCGGGGAGCAGTCGTTCACCACCGAGGTCGGCTCGGTCACGGGCCAGCGGATGATCGCCGCGCACTACCCGAGCGGGACGGTGGCGCCCGCCGAGATCCTGGCCGCCGCCGGCACGGCCGACCAGGTGGTGACCGCCGCCCGTACGGTGCCCGGAGTCGCCGAGGTCGGCGAGCCGCAGCGCTCCCCCGACGGCCGATGGGTCCGGGTGGCCGCCGTCCTCGCCGACACGCCGGACAGCGACGCCGCCCTGGACACCGTCGACCGGCTCCGCGCCGCCGTGCACGCCGTACCCGGCGCGCAGGCGCTCGTCGGCGGCGACAGCGCGTACCTGCTCGACGAGGAGCGCACCGTCGGCCGGGACAACCGGGTCGTCGTCCCGCTCATCCTGGCGGTGGTCTTCGCCGTGCTGGTGCTGCTGCTGCGGGCCCTGGTCGCCCCGCTGCTGCTGCTGGCGAGCGTGGTGCTGTCCTACGTGGCGGCGATGGGCGCGGCCGGGCTGATCCTCGACGCGATGGGCTACCCCAGGCTGTACGTCGGCATCCCGCTGCAGACGTTCCTGTTCCTGGTCGCCCTCGGCGTGGACTACACGATCTTCCTGGCCACCCGGGCCAGGGAGGAGGCGGCGCGGCTCGGGCACCGGCGGGGCGTGCTGCACGCGCTGACCGTGACCGGCGGCGTCATCACCAGCGCGGGCGTGGTGCTGGCGGCCACCTTCGGCGCGCTCGCCGTGCTGCCGCTGGTGCCGTCGGTGCAGTCGGCCGTCATCGTCGGGGTCGGCGTCCTGCTGGACACGTTCCTGGTGCGCAGCCTGCTCGTCCCGGCCCTGGCGCTGGAGATCGGCCGCCGCACCTGGTGGCCGGGCGTCCTGTCGCGGCGGGCGGCGCCGGTCCGGG